>CAZCPV010000115.1:0-9799 GCA_964500765.1 uncultured Draconibacterium sp. | reverse complement strand
AAAAAAATCGGATATGTTTTACGTAACATATCCAAAAAAGAATAACTGTTTGTTGCATATCAAACTCTCAATTTGATTTCATATCTTTGCCGAACAGTTTATAAAATTCTTAAAATATGACATCCTATAAAGAAGGAGAAAAAATACAATTTACGATAAAAAAACTGATTGAATTTTCGGAAGACGAAAAATATTATGTTTTGGAAGATAAAGAAGGGCAAAAGCACTTATTGACCGCCGAATATTATGAAAATTACAATTTTAAAATCGGACAAAACATTGTTTGCCGAATCGACCACATAAATTGCAGCGGAAAAATATTTCTTGAACCGGAACACCCTCTTTATAAAGAAGGCGAAATTTATGAGTTTACTTTAAAAACGATTAAAAAATCGAAGAATCGACTGAAAGAAAACATTTTACGATTAAACCTTAAAGATAAGTTCGGCAATAAAGCAACTTGTATAACGGAAAACAGCGAGACAAAAATTACGATAGGCGAAACGGTTCGATATAAAATTCTGCGTATAAAAAAGGGGCAAATATATTTACGCATTCTTAACGAAAAACCGAAAAAAGAATTAATACCGGGTGTTTATTATAAATTTAAAATTGAAGCCGTAAATGTATTGAATGACGGTTTTAAATATTACATTTTATCGGACAAAAAAAAGCGAAAACATTTGTTGCGATACGATTATTACAGGCATCATAATATGAATATCGGAGATACGATTGAATGTACGGTAATAAAATTCAGTCCGGAAGGATATTCTGTTTTAGAACCGAAACACCCGTTTTATAAAGTCGGAAGAAAGTATGATTTTGAATTTGTAAGCCAAGAAAAAGATTTCGGAGGTGAAATTACGGGAAATTTTAACATTACGGTAAAAGATATTTACGGTGAGGAAGTAATTTTTCTGTCTCCCGAAAGTGTGATTGTCAATGATAAAAAACCGGATACAATTTCTTGTTCGGTAAACGGAATTAAAAAGGGAAAACCGTTGCTTTCCGTCAGTTAATATCTTCTTTTGTTTTTTTCAGCAATCGTATATTTTCAATTTCCATTTTTTTATCAACGGCTTTACACATATCGTAAACAGTTAATAATGCAACAGATACAGCGGTTAATGCTTCCATTTCGATACCCGTTTGTCCGATACACCTTGCTTCTGCCGTAACTTTTACTCCGGTATCGTCAAGTTTTGCTTTCAGGTCAATTTTTGTAATTTGCAGCGGATGGCACAGCGGAATAAGTTCCGAAGTTTTTTTCCCGCCTTGAATACCGGCAATTTCGGAAACGGTAAGTACATCCCCTTTTTTATTATTGTTTTCTTTAATCAAACGCCTTGCTTCTTCCGAAATTTTAATATGCCCTTCGGCAATTGCTTTTCGCTTTTGTATCGGCTTATTGCCTACATCAACCATATTGGCTTTTCCTTTTGCATCGGTATGACTTAATTTTGACATGAGCTTAAAATTTTAATGATTTTTGTTGTTTTTTAAAATTACCCGACAGACAGTATGAAATCGCCTGCCGGAACAAATAAGAGACTGCTTATCCCCGAAGGAACAAATAAAAGACTGCCTGCCCCGAAGGAACAAATAAGAGACTGCCTGCCGGACAGTCTCTACACTTATCCGCCGATATTGTAAAATTGCGATTTTTTTGCAACATGTCCGCTTTTGGGTTTTTTACCGAGTGCTTGTTCAAATGCTTCCTGTATGCCGAATTCTCTTACATTAAATCGTAAATCGCTGAACAAACACGGTACAATATCGCCGTTTGCCGTTAATCTTAACCGATTACAAATACTGCAATTTCCGCCTGTTCCGCCTTGTACAACCGAAAAATTACCGGTTTCTAAATTCATTTCCTGAATATATCGAATTTGCAAATCGTTTTCTTTGCAGAATTTTGCAACTTCAACCGCATCCGGTTCTGTTGATGATTTTTTTACTACACAATTTATTTTCACGGGCATTAATCCGGCTTTCTTTGCCGCTTTTATACCTTTAAAAACTTGTGTAATATCCCCTACTCTCGTTATTTTTCGATATTTTTCCGGATTTAAAGTATCCAAACTTATATTCACTCTGTGCAAACCGGCATCCGCCAATTGTTGTGCATATTTATTTAAAAAAATTCCGTTTGTAGTCATCCCGAAATCGTTGATACCGTCAATTTTTGCAATCATGCTAACTAAATCAACAATTCCTCTTTTAACAAGCGGTTCGCCTCCGGTAATTCTTATTTTGTCAATTCCTTGATTGACAGCATATTTTACGGTTTCAACAATTTCTTCAAATCGTAAAATATCGTTGTGGTGCATAAGTTCCACACCTTCGGCAGGCATACAATATACGCATCGCAAATTACATCTGTCGGTAACCGAAATTCTTAAATAGTTTATTTTTCTGTTAAATCTGTCGTACATCAAGCAATTCTCCTTTTTTAATTGTATTAACACCCACCGGAAACGAAATAATTCCGTCGGCTGTCGAAAGTGCATGAATATGTGCAGAGCCGTGATATTCAACACGTTTCACCTCACCGTTAATAATATGAACGGGAATAAATGCCCTCCTTTCTGTTCTTTTTCGGGTAAAATCTTCTGCCGCCGGTAATTTTATTTCAGGCGGTTTAAAATTATAACCCGCCATCCCGTAAAGAAAGGGTTTTGCCAATAATTCAAATTGCACAAATGAAGAAACCGGATTTCCGGGCAAACCGAAACAAAATTTTGCATCCGATTTTCCGAAAGTAGTCGGTTTTCCGGGAGTAACGGCAATGCTGTCGAATAAAATTTTAATTCCCGCACCTTCTAAAACTTCGGCTACAAAGTCAAATTCGCCTACGGAAACACCGCCGGAAAGCAGTATTACATCATTTTCCGACAGGGCTTTTGTTACTTTTTCAAAAGTATCTTCGTATGTGTCTTTTGCAATTCCGTAATATTTCGGTATTGCTCCTGCGGCGGCGACTTGAGTCATTAATTGGTGCCCGTTGCTGTTTCTTATTTTTGAAATGCCGGGTTTTCGGTCGGGTTCGACCAACTCATCTCCCGTTGATAATATTCCGACTTTTACTTGCTTATAAACAAGCACTTGCGTATAACCGACCGATGCAAAAATTGCGATATGCTGCGGTTTTATTAAAATTCCTTTTTGTAAAACCGTTTGCCCTTTTTTCACATCTTCGGCACGATAGCTTATATTCGTTTTCGATTGTTTTCTTAGGATTTTAACTTTGTTATTTTCACGTTCGGTATATTCAACCATAACAATCGTATCGGCACCTTCAGGAACCGGAGCACCGGTCATTATTTGCGTACATTGTCCTTGTTGCACCGTTTTTGAAGGGGTTTGCCCGGCTTGTACGGTTTCAATTATTTCCAAAGGAATATCCAAATCTTCCGCTTTGCAGGCATAACCGTCAACCGCCGATTTATCGAAAGGCGGCATTTCAATATCGGATTTTACATCTTCCGCAAGTATTCTGTTTACGGAATTCAAAAAGGGTATGCGTTCTGTTTCTTTAATTTTAATCGATTGTTTTACAATATCATACGCTTCTTCAAACGGTATCATTTTTTTTATCTTTATTCAATTTGTGAAAAAATGTTCTTGCCGTATCGTGAACGACTTTGTCAAATTCGGCTTCAAGTTCTTTAAATGCTTCAAGCATATTTTCGGCATCTTTGGTTAAAAAAGATTTTCCGCCGTCTTTTCCGCCTCTTTTGGTTTCAATTAATGCAAATTTTAAACTTTCTTCGGTTTTTTTTATATCTCCCCATGCTTTGCGATAGCTTATTTTGTTTTTTTTTGCCGCTGCTTGTATCGACCCTTCTTTACCGATATTTTCCAGTAACAACAAAAAATCTTTTCCGAGAATTTCGCTGCCGTCTTTTCCGGTTAACCAAAAATTATAGTTTAAAAAAATATCAAAATATTTCGACCCTTTTGATCCTGCCATTTTTGCTGAATTTCAATATGCAAATATAAACATATCGTATAAAATTCTTAATCTTTTTTTATAAATTTTACGGAATTTGCCTTAAAACTGATGTAAATTTCTTTTTCTTCCGATAAATTGAGTTTCGCAACAGACTGATTTGTAACAATAACAGAAAGTTTTACGCCGATGTCAACAATAATTTCTTTACCGTATCGAGCGGGAATTATATTTTTAATTTTTCCTTTAAAATTATTCAATGCACTTGTTTCGGGTTTGTTTTTTGAAATAATAATTGCTTTACTCGGAATAACGGCATATCCTTCGCAATTTATTTTTTCGGGATTTGCTCTGACTGTAATCGATTCATTAACAATAATTTCCTTGTCGGAAATATAGCTTGCTTTGAAAAAATTTTTAATACCGGTTAAATTTGCAATAAATTCGGATTTCGGATGATTAAATATTTCATCGGGATTTCCCTCCTGAATAAGTTTTCCGGAATGAATAACGGCAATTTTGTTTGCCAAACTCAATGCCTCTTCATAATCGTGCGTAATGTGAATAATTGTTTGCCCCGATTTATTTAATTTTCGCAATAAATTTCTTAAATTTTCTTTCAAAAGAACGTCTAAGGCACCCAAGGGCTCATCGAGGAGCAACAATTCGGGTTTTAAAATTAATGTGCGAGCCAAAGCAACACGCTGTAACTCTCCGCCCGAAAGTTCGGTTGTTTTTCTTTTCAGCAAATGCAAAATGCCTGTTTGTTTTGCCTGAAAATTAACTTTTTCTTGAATTTCTTGTTTCGACAGCCCTTTGTTTCTGACAGGATAAGCAATATTGTTGAAAACATTCAGATGGGGAAAAACGGCATAATCCTGAAAAACTAAACCGACATTTCGCTTCTGAACGGGCATATTCGTTATATTTTTTCCGTTAAAGAAAATTGTTCCCGAACTCGGCTTTCTTAATCCGCTGATTAATTCAAGAATAATTGATTTTCCGGCACCGGATTCACCCAAAATAACATAATAATCACCTTTTTTTACGGAAATTGAAAGATTGTTTAAATAAAAATCTCCAAAATTAATGCTTATATTTTTGAGTTTCAACATATACGAATTTCTTTAAACTTTCTTTTTTGTTGACAGCATACGAAATGCAGCAAAAATAAATATACAAACGACAATAAAAACCACCGAAACAGGTCGTGCATATTTTAAACCGAAAGAGCCGAAACGGTCATAAATTAATACCGGCGTAACCATAGGATGATAGGCAACCATAACAATTGCCCCGAATTCGCTCATTCCTCTGGCAAACATCATCACCAATCCCGATACGATATTTCGCCGTGCCAAAGGCAAAGAAATTGTAAAGAAAACTCTTACGGGAGATGCTTTTAAGTTCAATGCCGCTTGTTCCAAACGCAACGGAACGGCTTTAAAGCCGTCGTGAGCGGCATTTATAAGAAACGGAACGCTTACAAATGCCATAGCCAATCCGATGCCGGCAGGATGTCCGACAAAATTTATTCCGACAGAATCGGCAATTTTTCCGAGAAACGAATCTCGTGAGATAATACCGAGAATTGCTATTCCTGCCGCCGAATGAGGAATTACAATCGGCAAATCAACTATTGCGAGAACGAATCGTTTAAACAAGAAATTTTTACGAGCCAACATATAGGCAAAAGGAACGGACAAAAAAGCGAAAAAGAAAGTTGCCGTAATTGATGTTCCGAGCGTTAATCCGATACTGTTTCTGACTTCCTCATCTTTCACGGTTTCGACGATTTCGTTCGGTGAAGTTGCCAAAAACATTCCGATTAACGGACCGATTATAAAAAGCAAAACCAATCCGCCGAGAAGCATAAAAACGATATGGAGCGAGCTTAATTTCAATACTATTTATTTTTATCCGTAAAAAATATCGGGTCAACCGTTATCATAAAATAAAACCAATTATTAAAAAGATTTTTGTTCCCCGATTTAATAATTTCCAACGATTTACTTCCGAGAATAAACGAATATCCTGCCTCCAAACTAATGTCTTTTTTTATTTTGTGCTTATAAACAAAATCCAATTCGTGTCCTAAAAACTTGTTGATTGCGGTTCCTTTATAAATAAAATTATTTTGAAGCATAAAATAATGATACTCAAACGACAAATTTGCAAATTTTGAGAAATCATAAAACGTTTTCAAATAATTGTCGATTAATCCGGCACCTTTTGTTGTTTCGGGTAAATTAAAATAATCAATTCGTCCGTTGAATTTGTGTCGTGCACCGTATAAAATATTGAACGAATTGTCCGTTGTATTCAAAGAATCCGAGCCGTTATTTCCGCTTTTAATTTCATTTCCGAAGGTTAGTTTTATTTTTTCCGAAAGTTTGTACGACAAATCGAGATTTGTGTAAAATGCGGCAATATTTTCTCCGGTTTGTAATTTTCCGGTTTGACCGAAAATTCTTCCGGTAATTTGTATTTTTTCTTTTTTATAATCAGGTATCAGCCCGTAAGTAAAGCGAAAATATTGTTTTTCGGGATTGTTTTCATTTTGATATCCGTCGGCAACAGTTAAAGACGAGATTGTAAAGTTTTTAAACTTTTTACTTAACCACAAAATATTCAACGATTTATAAAATGAATCAGACCAATAATAATCCGTACCGAATTTGTTTTGTAATGATTGGTTCCATGCCGAAATTAACTCACTTGTCCATCCGTTTTTATTAAAGTGAATTTTTAAAGCATCGTGTGCCGCACCGATTTGGTTCCAATTTACGGGGGAAACCAACCGTTTATTATCGTATTTTAATTTTTGCCTGCCGAATTTAACAAACCACGAATTATTGATATTAATTTTTACCCAAGCTTCATTCAATCCCACAGAGGCAACATCCTTTTTCCAAACTTGGTCGCCCCAAACCCGAAAATCAAAAATCGATAATTTTGTTTCGAGTTTTTCGGTTTTATATAAAAAATTTAATCGGGTTCTTTGCGAAATAAAAACTGCCGGTTTTGTTGTATCGTTTCGCATTGCGGCATATCCGTTTCGATATTCAAATCGCGGTCTTATAATGCCCTGAATTTCAAATTGTGCAGAAATCTGCAAACTCAAAAAAATAAGGGTCAAAAAGATAAAAGCATTTTTAGGATTCATTTTATTATTTTTCGGCAAATTTCTTTAATAATTCGGGAATTTTATCAAACGTTTCGGTTTTTGAGGGTACAATGGATGCTTGTCCGTTCTGTTGCATAATTTTCATTCCTTTATTTTTCGAAAGTAAAAAATTTAAAAATTTCTTTGCTAAAATCGGATTTGGTGCATTTTTAGGAATTGTAATTCCGTAAACCATCGGAGCACCTTTTTTGGTAATTGTTTCGCCGGGTTTTTTACCGGAAATATCAACCGATACGGTTTGATAATAATCTGTTAAATCCGGGTTTTTAAGATTTATCGAATCGGGAAGAATCAGATATTTTAATTTATGTTGTTCGGCAACAGAACGATACAAAAAAATATAATCTATATTGTTTGATTCGAGTAATGCCAACAAATCCGTTTCTTTCGGGCGAATATAATTTTTGTCTTTCGATACTATATTCTTACACAAATCTTTTTCTCCGTAAAATTTTTCCGCCAATTTACAGGTTAAAACCGCCCTGTATCCGCAAGGATCGCTATTCGGGTCGGAACGTCCGAAAATTACGTCTTTTTTAAGTAGTATGTTATACCAATTTTGTTGATTAATCTTATCGGAATATTTTGATTTTTCAGTATATACAACTGCCATTTCATTAGTTGCAAATTTAATATTCCAATCGGCAAATTCCGGGATAAGTAAATTATTAATCACCGTATAATCAGCCGAAGCCGTAATATCGCATTTTTTATGCAAATCCGTAATTTTTCTTGCACATTTACGGCTTCCGTCGGCTTCAAGAATGATTTTTACATTCGGATTTTCTTTTTCAAATTTTTGAGCAATTTCTTTAAAAGGAACGGATAAACTTCCGGCATGAAAAATAATAAGTTCTTGTTTTTTTTTCGAATTATCGTTTTTATTATTGCATGACGGAAAAATAATAAAAACCGGAAGTACAATCAGCGTTACAATTTTTAATAATTTCATAGCGATATTAATAATTTCGGTTATGCAAAACTAAACATATCGAATAAAATATCGTAATGTTTTGCAGCATTTTTTTACAAAGTTATGATTTTGAATTTATAATCTCGGAATGTATATATAAGTAATGTAAATTAAGAGTTAAAATTTATTCTTTATAATTATAGAAAATAGAACACGGATAACGCGAATTTTGCGGATAAAATTTGTGTAAATCAGCAAAAATCAGTGTCATCAGCGTTCTTTTGAACCGGATTGGCTGTTATTATTCGGTATTATATCTATTTCTCCGCAAATTTTTCAACTCTTAATTCGCATAACTAATAGATTTTCAATTTTTTATTTTCCCGTATTTTATTAAAAAATACACACCGAGATTTTATGGATTTCGTTTTTTAAATTTCAAGTTTTTTTTTCAATTTCATTTTTTGTATCTCTTCTTCTTATAAAATTTCTTTTTATTTTTCGGTCTTTGTTTTCTTTCCTGCCATGCAGGTCCTTTACCGAATTTATCCGGCGGTTGTAACTTAGGAATTTCGGTTTGAATTAATTGTTCTATTTTTCTGAACCTGTTCATATCTTTCGGACAAACAAATGTTAATGCCTCACCGTCAGAATTATTTCGTGCCGTTCTGCCTACACGATGAACATAATCTTCTGCATCATGCGGTACATCATAATTAATTACCATATTAATTTCCTTAACATCAATTCCTCTGCTCATTACATCGGTAGCTGCCAAAATACGAATTCGTTTTGATTTAAACGCAGTTAATACTTTCTCACGTTCGTTTTGCTCTAAATCCGAAGAAATTCCTTTTGCGGCTAAACCGTATCTGTTAAGCGATTTTACAATTTCCGTAACTTTCTTTTTAGTTGAAGTAAAAATCAGAAAACTGTCATATTGTTTTCGTTCGGCAATTGTATAATTTAATATCTTTTCTTTCTGTTCATCATAACATAAACATGCTTTATGATTTACCCCTTCCGCCGGTTTAGAAACAGATAATGAAATCTCAACCGGATTATGTAAAATTCTTTTAGCCAACAAATTAATACTTTGCGGCATGGTTGCACTGAACATAAGCGTTTGATGTTTATTTTTCAAAAATGAAATAATAACTTTCAAGTCATCAATAAATCCCATATCCAACATTCTGTCTGCTTCATCCAAAATCAAATGTTTGATATTATCTAATTTAACGTATCCTAATTTTAAATGAGAGATTAACCGTCCCGGAGTTCCCACTATAATATCAACTCCGTTGATTAAAGCATTCTTCTGTTTATCCCAATCTTTACCGTCACCGCCGCCGTAAACAGCTATTGAAGTTGCCGAAACAAAATAAGAAAATCCTTGAATTTGTTCATCAATTTGGACAGCTAATTCTCTTGTAGGAACAATTATTAATGTATCTGTTACAGTACTGTTTTTATTAATTAATTTATTGATAATCGGTAAAACAAAAGCAGCGGTTTTTCCTGTTCCGGTTTGGGCACAAGCAATCATATCACGGTTTTCAATAATTACGGGAATTGCTTTTTCTTGTATCGGAGTTGCAGTTTCAAACCCCATATAAGAGATGGCTTCCAATATTTGATTGTCAAGTTTTAATTCAGAAAATTTCATAGTTGTCGAAAATAAACAAATTTTTAATTAGAGTCTGTCTATAAAGTCTAAAATTCTGTAAATATATATGTTAAAACA
>CAZCPV010000114.1:0-9815 GCA_964500765.1 uncultured Draconibacterium sp. | reverse complement strand
TTCCCGGTTGTTGAGCTTGTCGAAACAACCATAACCGACACCATCCTTTCCCGGTTGTTGAGCTTGTCGAAACAACCTTAACCGACACTGTTCTCTCTCGGTTGTTGATTCTGTCGAAACAACCGAAACAAAAAAAAATATGCCTATTCATTGACTTGTTTAAAATATTTATTTCCTTTGCAGAAATTTCCGGACTTAAACTTGTTTTTTTAAGTTCGAAGCAATTTTAAAACAATGACCATACAAGTCTTAAAATCAAAAATTCACAGAGTTACCGTAACCGGTGCGGATTTGAATTACGTCGGCAGTATTACGATTGACGAAGCACTTATGGAAGCTGCCAATATTATTGAAGGCGAAAAAGTGCAAATTGTGAACAACAACAACGGCGAACGCATTGAAACATACGTGATTAAAGGTGAACGAAATTCAGGAAAAATAGAATTGAACGGAGCAGCGGCAAGAAGAGTTATGCCCGGAGATATTATTATTATTTTTTCGTATGGCTTAATGGATTTTGAAGAAGCAAAGAAATTTAAACCTTGGGTCGTTTTTCCGGACACGGAGACAAATCAACTTATTGACGGATAAAATTTCTTTATATAAAAAATTTAAAGCACTTTCATAAACCCGAAAAGTGCTTTTTTTATTTTATTTTTATAATTTTGAAAAAAAATAACATACCTATGAAACAATTTTATAAATTTTTTGTCCTGACTGCTGTTTTTTTATCTGTATTAAAAATTTCCGTTTCACAAGACATTGACCTTTTTAACAAACATAAAAACGACAATTTTGAAATGCCCGAAATAAACGGTAAAATGTCTTTTCAAGAATATCAACTCTTATCTCGTGATTTAAGAATGAAACACATGCTTTATGCTATGATTGTTCCGGGCTACACACATTTTTATGCACAGGAAAATAAACTCGGATATTCAATGCTGGCGACCAGAGTTATCGGATACGGCGGTTTAGGATACGTTTTGCTGAAAAATAAAGACAGAATTACGTTTAAAGATTTATTACTCACACAATTTAACAGAAATATTTTCCCGGAAGAAGAGCGAAATAAATACTCCGCAATTACAAATATTTCGCTTGCATTAATTTTCGGGTCATACTTTTTCGATTGGATTCACGGACAATATCGGCTTGAAAAAAAACAAGAAAAAATTCGTTTTAAATTCAGTCCTCGCTTAATTTCGGATAATTATCCCGAAACTTCTTTTAAAAAACATTCCGGAAAAGTTGTTCCGGCAATCGGAATTTCAATAAAATTTTAATAAAATATGGCAAAAATAAAAACCGTATATATATGCAGCAATTGCGGAAACAAAGCTGCAAAATGGATAGGAAAATGCCCCGTTTGCGGACAATGGAACACTTTTGAAGAAGAAATTGAACAAAAAGATACCGGAAGCTCATACAAACCGGCAAAAAAAATTGTTTCAAAACCGAAACTTATAAAAGACATCACGTATGAAAAAGAACAACGCATTGATACGCTGAATAATGAATTTAACAGAGTTCTCGGCGGCGGATTGGTGCAAGGTTCAATTATTCTTATCGGCGGTGAACCCGGAATAGGAAAATCTACTTTGGCTTTGCAAATTGCCGTCCGTCTCGAAAAATACAAAACCCTTTATGTCTCGGGCGAAGAAAGTTTACAGCAAATTAAATTACGTGCCGAACGTATATCGGAAGAATACAATAACTGCTACATTCTCACCGAAACTCAAACCGAAAATATTCTCCGCCATGCCGACGAATTGAATCCGGATATTATCATTATTGATTCGATACAAACGGTGCATACCGAAAAAAGCGATTCGTCGCCCGGCAGCGTTTCGCAAATTCGTGAATGCACAACCGAGATTTTAAAATATGCCAAAGAAAACGGAAAACCCGTTATTCTTATCGGACACATCAACAAAGAAGGAAACCTTGCGGGACCGAAAGTTTTAGAGCATATTGTCGATACCGTATTGCAATTTGAAGGCGACCGAAACCATATTTACCGAATTTTACGTGCATCAAAAAATCGCTTCGGATCAACCAACGAAATCGGAATTTTTGAAATGCAAAGCTCCGGGTTAAGAGAAGTTACCAACCCGTCGGAATTGCTGCTTTCACAAAACGAAGAAGCCGTAAGCGGGGTTTCGGTTTCGGCAACCATGGAAGGGGCTCGTCCGTTTTTGATTGAAATCCAAGCACTTGTAAGCACGGCTGCATACGGCAATCCGCAAAGAAGCTCAACCGGTTTTGACATACGACGCTTAAATATGCTGCTTGCCGTATTGGAAAAACGTGCCGGCTTCCGATTGGCACAAAAAGATGTTTTCCTGAATATTGCCGGCGGCATAAAAATTGACGACCCCGCCGGAGACCTCGCCGTTATTTGTTCCGTTTTATCTTCCGATATTGATATTGCCCTGCCGAAAGACACTTGTTTTGCCGGCGAAGTGGGTTTGTCCGGAGAAATACGTCCTGTTACACGCATAGAACAACGTATCAGCGAAGCCGAAAAACTCGGATTTAAGCGTATTTTTATTTCACGCTACAACACCAAAGCCGTTGACACCTCAAAATTTAAAATTAAAATACTCGGAGCCGCAAAAGTTGAAGAAGTTTTCAGAGCTTTATTGAAATAATCAGTTTTTTATACAGAAAATAAAAGCAAAATAAAAACGTTTAATCATCTGAAATATGAAAACCGGATTATTCATACTATTTTTCCTGAACACATGGTACTCGCTGTTCTCACAAAATACCGATTCATATCAAATTGATTTTTATCATCTTACCGTAAAAAAAGGCGGTATTGCCGCAAACAGTATTACAAGTATTACACAAGATACTTTGGGGCAAATGTGGTTCAGCACAAAAAACGGAGTAATACGATATAACGGAAAAAAGATGTTTTTGTATAAACATATTCCGGACAGCATAAATTCCGTTGCCGACAATTTTACAAATAAAATACTTGTTACAAAAAACGGAACTCTTTTCGTAATTTCCCAAAAAGGAGTAAACCGATATAATTTTACAACCGATTATTTTGAACCCTTTGACAGTAAAAATAATTTATTAAAAGGATCTGTTAACGACATTTCCGAAGACCGACAACACAATGTTTGGTTTTTAAATTATTCCGAAAATACAATTGTTCGTTATATTCCCAAACAACATACGTTTAAGGCATTTAAAGTGCCTTACAAAAAAATCGGCAGACTTCTTATCAATAAAAAAAATCGTATTTGGATAACAACTGCCGAAAATTTCTTCCTTCAATTTAATTCCGATAAAAAAACTTTTGACAAAATAAAGTTAATACCTGATAAAGAATACCGGTCATTGCCCAAAATCAAATCTTTTGCCGATAATTTCACACAAGACAGTGAAGGATATTTATGGTTCGGCACTCATTTCGGTTATTTACTGCGGTTTAATCCCGAAACAGAAAAAATTGAGCGTTTTTATTTCAGAAAAAATTTATATCCGAGAAATCATTTTTACGTCATGTTTTTAAAAGAAGATACAGAGAAAAATTTGTGGTTCGGAACATGGTTCGACGGATTATATAAATTATCGAAAAACAGGCAACAAATAACTCACTTTATGCCCGAAAAAAACAAACCCAATTCATTATCCAATTCAATATCAACTTGTGCATATCAAGATAAAGGCGGATATATGTGGTTCGGAACCGAATTTGCGGGGATTAATATTCTTAAAAAAAACAAAAAATTCTTTACAATAGCATACAAACCCAAACAAACAGTTTCTTTGCCCGCTTTGCCTTATTTATGCTCGGCAACGGATTCATCGGGAAAAGTATGGACAGGAACCGATGTCGGCGGACTTTGGTGGTTTTACCGAAACCGTCCGGATAAAGTTCATAAATTCAGTTTCGGAAAAGAAAAAGCCGAACGTATTTTTTCGCTTTTAACGGACAGTAAACAAAATTTATGGATAGGAACGGAAAACGGACTTTTCAAATATAATTTAAAAAACAAAAAGTTAATACACTACAAACACAAAAAAGAAGATTATAACAGCATAAGCGGAAAATATATCATCTCTTTATGCGAAGATAAAAAGGGAAATATTTGGGCGGGAAGCATTTATAAAGGACTTTCAAAACTAAATACAAAAACCGGAAAAATTTATCGTTTTGAATACGACAAAGACAATCCTGCCGGACTTTGCAACAATTATATTTCTGCCTTATATTGCGACAAACTCGGAAATATTTGGATAGGAACTCTCGACGGGCTTAACAAATTCAATCCCGAAAACGGTGTTTTTTCCGTTTTTAAATACAACTGTAATAACCCTGCCGGATTAAGTTCAAACAAAATTAACTGTTTTTGCCGAAAAGACGATAATTTATGGATTGGAACCGAAGGCGGCGGATTAAACAAATACAATTTTACCGACAAAAAATTTTCACGATTTTTAAAAAAAGACGGTCTTATTTCCGACAACGTAAAAGGAATAAATTATGATAATAACGGAAATTTATGGATTTCGACAACGCATAACATCTCAAAATTTAATCCGAAAACAAAGCAATTTACGATTTACGGAAAATCCGACGGATTATACAACCAAATGTATATAACCGATTACGGATTACAGGAATTGGAATTTTTTGAAAAATTTTCAAATAAAGATAAAGACGGTTACTTATATTTCGGCGGTATCGGAGGAATATATATTTTTCATCCCGACAGTTTACCGCAAAACTCTTATAAACCGCCCGTTATAATCGAAAACTTCTTCATAAACGGAAAAAAAACATCAATAAACAAAGACAGTACACTTATATTAAAACCCTCTCGAAATAACTTAAAAATATCCTTATCCGTTCTTAATTTTATACAATCCGATAAAAATAAATATGCTTATTTTCTGGAAAATTACGATACGGCATGGATTTATTCCGGAAATAAGTATCAAATAAACTATTATAACCTGCCTCCCGGAACATATTTTTTTCATTATAAAGGAGCAAACAACGACGGAATTTGGAGCAAAACAAATAAACCCGTAAAAATTATTATCCGAGAAAGATTTTATAATACAATTTGGTTTTATATCGCAATTTTTGCTTTCTCACTTATACTTCTTACTTCGTTTATACTGTATAAACAATACGTAAAAAAACAACTAAAAAAGAAAAAAGAATTGCTTCGTTATACATCTTCCAATTTAAGCAAGGATTTTATTAACGAAAAAAACAGCGAAATGCTGCAATTTCTTGAAACAAAAAAACCCTATTCCGACCCCGATTTATCGTTGCAAAAATTAGCCCTATCTCTGAACACAAAACCCAACTACCTGTCTCAAATCATTAATACAAAACACAATTGCAATTTCAGGGATTTTATAAACAAATATCGAATCGAAACTGCCAAAGAACTTCTCTTGAACACAAACTTAAAAATTGAAGCCGTTGCCTACGATTCCGGCTTTAATACCCTTTCAACATTTAATGCTGTTTTTAAAAAAGAAACCGGAACCACTCCTTCAAAATTTAGAAATAATTCCGAAAAATAAGCATCATTTCTTGCAAATTTATAAATCCGGAAGTTTTTTATCGCAATATATACTTCTGACTGCAAAGCATATACAATTTTTCTGTCCCGAATTTATAAACTCTGAAAAATATTCGAATTATATAATATAAGTTTGAAAAATCAAAAAACCCGAATGCAAACTTATTACACATATATTATTTATTCGGAAAGAAATAAATTTCATTCTCTCGGCGTTACGGCTGATTTAAAAAAACGATGGGAAATACTTAAAAAAAATAATGAAAAAATTAAACTTGTGTATTGGGAAGTTTTCGACCGAAGCAACGAAGCAACGGCAAGAGAGAATATTTTAAAACAATTTCCGGCGGAAATTTTAAATCAATTGGTAAAAGAAAACAACCCGACATTAGCTGATTTATCAAATCTGTGAAACGAACAAAAAAACATCAAAAACTGCACAAATGAATAGATTTATTGTTGCAAAAACAATTTTAACATTGTTTTTTATTATCTGCTTTTTTAACAATGCCCGTTCGCAAAACAAAAATTTTAAGATAAACGGCGGACTGTCGGCAACAACAATTTTTTATTCCGCCCAAGGTATCGAAAACCGTAAAAATCCTTTTTCATACATATTATCCGGAAACATAAACATAAGCGGATACGGCGTTTCCTTACCTTTTTCTTTTACCCTTAACAACCGAAAAACTCGTTTTAATCAACCGTTTAATCAATTCGGTATGAGCCCGTCATACAAATGGATTAAAATTCATTTGGGCTATCGCAGTCTGCACTTTGACCCCTTTATACTTAACGGACACAAAATTTTGGGTATAGGAGCAGAACTTACTCCGGGAATATTAAGACTCGGATTTATTTACGGAAGATTTAAAAAAGAATCAAACAAAGCACATAAAATAAATGAAATTCAAACAGATTCCGTTCAGCAATTTTCTCGCAAAGGATATGCTTTTAAAATAGGAATAGGAACAAAAAAATCTTTCCTTGATTTTATTTTTTTGAATGTATCCGACGACACCCTGTCTCTTACAAATTTTAATCCGAAAAATACCCCTTTGCCTTCCGCCAATACGGCAGCCGGCTTTAATTCTCACATTCGATTATCCGACATGTTTACATTAAAATTTAACGGAGCATACAGTATTTACACAAATAATCTGCACGCATCTCCCCTTAATATTGAATTTGCTGTTCCGAAAACATTTCTGTCTCCTTTAAATTCATCAACCGAAAGATATTATGCCGTAAAATCATCTTTAACTTTCAAGCCCGCAAAACAATTCTCTTTATCGGCAAATTATAAACGTATAGAACCCGGATATAAATCAATGGGAACATATTTTATGAACAGCGATGCGGAAAACTATACTTTTTCAACAAAAATTATGATGCTGAAAAACAAAATGAACATAAAAGGAAGTATAGGCACCGAAAAAAATAATTTGCAAACATTAAGAAATGCAACAACAAATAAATTAATCGGTTCGGCAAACATAAACTATAATCCGGGAAGAATATTCGGCATTAATATTTCGTATTCAAATTACAGCGTAAACCAAAAACCGGGCAGAATACAAATAGCCGATTCGGTAAAACTGTATCAAACAAATTCTTCTTTAATCGTAATGCCGCATTTTCAATTTCAGGGAAAAAACAAAAAAACAAATCATTTTATAACTGTTTTGTACACAAAAATGGGATTAAAAGACAAAAATCCGTTTACCGAAAACTATACAAATTTTAATGTCGAAAATATTATGCTCTCCTACAACTTAACTTTTATAAATCTCGGATTTAATATTTTTTCAAGTTTTAATTACAATACGGTGGAAATGTCGGCGGGAAAAAGCACAAATAAGGGATTAACAGCAGGGGTATCGAAATCTTTTATTAACCGAAAACTCAATATGTCCGTAAGCACAACCATGATGCAAAGCCGAAACTTAACAGAAAATACACTTACACTAACACCCTCATATAATGCCGATTACAGAATAAATAAGCATAACGATTTCAGAATAAAATTATATCTTATATCAAATAAAAACGAAACGGATAATACAAAATCATTTAACGAAAAAACAGTTGATTTCAGTTATATTTTCACATTTTAAAAAATAAAAACTATGAAAACTTTAAAACTCATCCTAATTTCTTGCTTATTATTTTTATCTTTTCAAAGCAAAGCACAAACAAATACAATTCAGGTTATTCCGGTAATTTCACCGCCTTTTCCTCCTCAATTTTCATATTATATCAATAATCCGAACCAAATATCGGTAACTCTGGTTAACACATCTTCTCAACAAAAAGAAGTTTATCTTTCGGCAAAATTTGCAGGAGACAACGGAATAGAAATAAAAACCGAAGACGGATACAAACCACTGTCTTCCATAATTTTAAAACCAAATATTCCCTATTATCTTACACGTGCAAACGTTGAAGATGTTTTTTCAGTTAATAATCTCGAATATTCCGGCATTACAAAAGAAGAATTAGAACAAACACAAGCCCTGCCGGAAGGAAATTATCAAATTTGTTTTAATGTTTACGACTACAATACAAACGAACAACTTTCCGCCGACGAACCGGCAGGTTGTTCCAATACTATTATTATTCAATATGTTGACCCGCCTCAAATTCTTAACCCTCAATGCGGTGACACCCTTATTTCCTCAAATCCGCAAAATATTCTTTTTTCATGGACACCCGCAATAGGTGCAAATCCCAATATAAAATATAAATTTACATTAATTGAAATGTTTCCCGGCGATGAAAATAATCCCGAAGACTTATTTTCTTCCGGAATAAACCCGTTTTATGAAACTGAAACATCGGTAAACCAATTGCTTTTAGGAGCAAGCGAACCTCCGCTGACCGAAGGACGTTCATACGCTTTCAGAGTGCAGGCATTCGACCCTTTGAGCCAAGTATCATTTAAAAATAACGGTTACAGCGAAATTTGCACATTTACATACAAAAAAAGCAGAACACAAATTATTGCAGACGATTTGCCGGATGTTAATATTGACGATTTTATAAATAATTTTAATTTTATTCCGGTTACGAAAATAAGCGGACAATTAAGATATAAATTGGCTTCGGATGCCGGGTTAAACAATTCTTCCGGAGCTGCGGCTTATTATTCCGAAAATACCGAAAACAACACAAATTCATATCAAAACAATGTAAACGCAAGTATTTCAACCGGAAATTTAAACATAAATAAACTCTCCTTAGGAAATTTCAACATACAAAATAACATTCCTCCCGGTTTTTCGTTTAAACCGCCTTTCGGGAAAGGAACTATTAACGAAATATCTGTAAATACAGGCAATGCCGAGCCGTTACGAAATACTTTGATAAGACTTGTTGTACGCATGAGCTATAAAAATGGCGACGGTTTTTTTAAAACAAAAGAAATAAATGATATAAACGATTATACATTTTTCGATATCAACGGAAATCAAATCGATATAAATAAAATTTTATCAACCGTAAACAAAGTTGTTGATGTTGCTTATACCGATGAAACCGGAAATTTCTCATTTGATTTCCAAACAGATTTTTTTACGGGACCCTTCTACGCTCATTCCGAAAATCCGGCAAATTTCCCGAATCAAAATTATACGGGAATAATAAGTTTAAAAATTGAAGTTTTAAACAAAAAATTTTGCAGCCCGGACATTGATATTTTCGCAAAACCCGGAGATATTTTAAACACACCGGCACAAATTGCTCTGATAAAAGATTACGACCTTCATATAAAAGTTATTTCTGCTTATGACTATTACAGCGGAAATACCGAAGACGAAACCATACATTTAGGGCAAGATAATAAACCCAAAGCCATACCCGGCGGACAAGCGATTCCGGGTGCAACCGTAAAAGTATTACGTGATTTGCAAAAAGTAAAAAACGAACATCCGGCAATACTTCTTGCCGAAGGACAACAACTCGGAAGCACTACAACAAACCTAAACGGAACATTTAAAAATGTATTCATCGGCAAAACCGATAAAAACGGTGAAATAACAATTCCGCATTTGGTTGAACATTGGGCAATTACAGACGGAGAAGACAGCAGTCCGTACTTTTTCAGCATCACAACAAGAGCCGAGCAAACCGATACAAGCGGAAACCAATACGAAAATACCCTTTACAATTATTTGCCGTTTTTCGGAACAATTACAGGACTGCGTATAAGTGTCGAATCCGGAGCCACTGAATTACTTGATGACGATGCCG
>CAZCPV010000113.1:0-9839 GCA_964500765.1 uncultured Draconibacterium sp. | reverse complement strand
CGAAAGAAAATTTTTGGTTTTAAACGAAACTTTTAAAAAATCGGCAATAAAATCAGCTGAAATTATTCAATGTTATTTGTCCAAAGACCCGAAACGAACCGTAAGAATACGAATAAAAGGCGAAAATGCTTATCTGACCGTAAAAGGAATTTCAAAGAACAAAGGTGCGGAACGATTTGAGTATGAAACAACTATTGACAAACAAGATGCTTTGCAACTGACAAAATTATGCCTTCCGGGAAAAATTATTAAAACAAGATATTACGTTCCTTATAAAAATCACACGTTTGAAGTTGATATTTTTGAAGCAGAGAATAAAGGACTTATTTTAGCGGAAATTGAACTGGATTCGGTAAATGAAAATTTTGAAAAACCGGACTGGCTCGGCAAGGAAGTTACGGGCGATAAACGTTATTACAATTCATATCTTTCGGAACATCCGTTTTCCGAAGAAAATAAAAACGAGAAAATAAATTTTTCGATTGCCGGTGTTGCCGAAAAAATGATTGACTGTTTTAACAAAGATGTA
The DNA here is from genome assembly GCA_964500765.1 of uncultured Draconibacterium sp. Classification (GTDB taxonomy): domain Bacteria; phylum Bacteroidota; class Bacteroidia; order Bacteroidales; family JAADGE01; genus JAADGE01. The sequence continues at coordinate 9,310 of CAZCPV010000113.1, read as the reverse complement.
AGAAGAATAAACCACGCTTTAAAAGTTTTTTCTTATGCTCAAATTATAGGGAAACTTGAGAATATTCCGCCGGAGACACAAAAAATTATTGAAATATCGGCTCTTTTGCACGATATCGGCATAAAAATTTGCGAAGAAAAATACGGCTCCGTTGCCGGCAAATATCAGGAAATTGAAAGCCCGCCGATTGCAAAACAACTGTTGCATAAGTTTACTGTTCCGGAAAAGGAACTTAATCGTATTTTGTTTATAATCGGTAATCATCACAGCTACAACAAAATAGATGATATTGATTTTCAGATACTTGTCGAAGCCGATTTTTTGGTAAATTTTGAAGAAGGCAACGAACCGACAAGCAGTATTCCTTCCGTAAAGAAGAAAATTTTTAAAACAAAAACCGGTATTCGCTTTTTGGAAACTATTTTTCAATAAGCAATTTTTCGGCTTCGGCAACGGTTTTTACCGGACGTTTGCAGGCATTGTTGCGACATACGTATATCAACGTTTCATTTTTCTTATAGCGGTCTTCAAAAATCGGAATATCGGAGGATTTATCCGTTCCGGCAAATAAAATATTCGGGCGATACGATTTTTTCATTGCATAAAGTACCGATTTGTAATTTTTCCCGACAACAACAACTTCGAAAACCGGTTCGGAATAAAGCAGGTATAAAGAAACCCAACCGGCAAAATAATTCAAATTTGAAAGAGCTGTTTCAGCAATATTCTTCATCATTTTTTCGGAAATTTCGGAATATGCGGAATCGGAATACAACAATCCCAAAGTCCGTAAATTATCGGCAATAACCGAATTTGACGAAGGGATAACATTATCCGATATTTCTTTTTGCCTGACGGATAATTCGTGATTTAAATCCGATGTACGGAAAAACATTCCGGATTTTTTGTCGTAAAAATGTTTCAGTAAATAATTGGTCAATTCGTAAGCAAATTTTAGATTTTCTTCTCTTTGATTTACTGAATATAATTTGATAAATGCTTGTGCCGCCAAGGCATAATCATCAGAAAATCCGCTGATTTTTGCATTCCCGTTTTTATAACTCCTTTTCAGTTCAAAATTTTTACCGGTCATTTTTTGTTTGATAAATTCAGCCGCTTTTTCGGCTTTTTTTAAATAATTTTCATCCCCGAAAACCGAGTAGGCATCAACATAAGCGGAAATCATTAAAGCATTCCAAGCCGTTAAAATTTTATCGTCCATACCCGGTTTCACTCTTTTATTTCTCTCTTTAAGAAGAATTTTTCTCAAGTGATATAATTTCTCATCTGCTTGTGTTTCAGAAAGATGATATTTCTTAATAGATTTTTCCGAGTAATCGGTAACATGTAAAATATTGTTCCCGTTTTCCCAATTTCCCGCTTTCGTAACACTATAATAATCACAAAAAAAATCGCTGTCATCTTTAAGCAAACTGTCAATTTCCGATTTTGTCCAAACATAATATTTACCTTCTTCGCCTTCGCTGTCGGCATCAAAAGAAGAATAAAATACCCCTTCCGGGGAAGTCATTTCGGAATCAATAAAATTCAATGTTTGAAAAACCGTTTTTTTATATTGTTCATTTCCGGTATATTGGTATGCTTTGCTGTATAAACTTACCAATTGAGCATTGTCGTACAACATTTTCTCAAAATGCGGAACAAGCCATGTTTTATCGACGGAATATCTGGCAAAACCGCCCGCCAACCGGTCGTATATGCCGCCTTCGGCTATTTTATCCAAAGTTAATTGCAATTGCTTTTTAATATCTGAATCATCGGTAAAATAAGCATATTCTAAAAAATAATTCCATAGAACGGGCATCGGAAATTTGGGCGTATAATTTAAACCGCCGTTTGTTTCGTCAAAATTACGTTTAAATCGGTTGGTTGCAGTTTTTAAATCGGCAAGTTTAAATTCAAATTTATCGATTGTCGGTAAATCAAATTCCGATTTTATAATGCCTTGTTGCAAATTATCCGCCGTTTCAATAAACTTATTTTTGTCGTGTTTATAGCCGCTTGCCAAACTCAACAATACTTTTTTCCATTCGGCGGGTCGAAAATAGGTACCGCCGTACACGGGACGCCCGTCGGGCAATGCAAAACAATTGAGAGGCCACCCGCCTCTGCCTGTAATTAACTGAACAGCAGCCATATAAACATTATCCACATCGGGTCGTTCTTCGCGGTCAACCTTTATACATACAAAATTATCGTTCATAATTTCGGCAATTTCCTCATTTTCAAAGGATTCGTGTTCCATCACATGACACCAATGACACGCTGAATAGCCGATGCTTATAAGAATTAATTTATTTTCCGTTCGTGCTTTTTTTAATGCTTCTTCGCCCCACGGATACCAATTCACCGGATTATGTGCGTGTTGCAGCAAATAAGGACTGTTTTCATGTATTAAATGATTTGTGTATTTATATTTATCAGTTTTCATATCGGGATTATTATTTTTAGAAATATTACAGTTTAAATTCAGAATCAGTACACTTAACAAAATATTTATGTATATTCTCATCTTTTTTTCGGTAAATATACAATTATTTAAAATAATTCTAAACAAGAAATGTTTTATTTTAAAAAAACAGCAAAAAATTTGTATTTTTGATAAAATTAATGTAAATTACGATTTAATTAATATGTTAAACACTAAAAACTCACTGCTATGCTGACAAATACTCAAAATGTAATATTAATACCGACGGATTTCTCCGAAGTTTGTAATAATGCCGTTGAACACGGAATGGTTGTGGCAAAGGCCTTAAAAAGCCAAGTATGGCTTCTTCATGTTTTTGATAAAGATACTGAAAAATATTTGTCTGAAAACAACCTTGAAGCAAGCAATATTGAAATGTTATTAAATCAAACTGCCGAAAAATATAACAAAAAATACGGAGTTTCTGTTGACACACTGATTGAAAAGGGAAATTTATTTGATAAAATTAACGAAGTGAACAAACGGATAAATGCAAAACTTATTATTCTCGGAACTCACGGAAAAATCGGCTTTCAAAAAATTGCCGGGAGTTATGTTTTAAAAGTAGTAACATCAACAAATACACCGACAATTGTTGTCCAAAAAGATGCAAATTCGGAAGGTTACAAAAATATTGTTTTCCCGATAACGGCAAATACGGAAGACAGACAAAAAGTTGCTTGGGCAGTAAGCATTGCCAAAACTTTTGATTCAACGGTTCATTTAATTCCGAAATTTGAATCGGAAAAATATCACAAGACAAAAATTATGAATGTTACGAAGCAAATTAAAGATATAATGGCAAAATACGGGGTTAAATTTGTGGATAAAGTGTCGTCGCCCGAAGCCGGAAATTTTGCAAAACAGGTTATTGACTATGCCGTTGAAAATAATGCTGATTTGATAATGACACTGGTAAATAAAGATAAAGCATTCTTTTTTACTTCGTGGGACGAACAGATTATTTATAATTCTTCGCAAATACCGGTTATATGTATTAATCCGGTTGATACAAAGAAATCTACTTGGGCTAAAGCGTGGTAGAACGGTTTTTTCGAGAACAAAACAGAGGCAAAATTATCATTGTCTCTGTTTTATTTTTTAAAACACATAATAATTTCCGGTAAAAAATTTCCGAAAAAAATAAAAGTATTTACTTTTGCGGCATTGCCATCTTAGCTCAGTCGGTAGAGCAGCTCACTCGTAATGAGCAGGTCGCGGGTTCGAGTCCCGTGGATGGCTCTTTTTTATTGCGAGAATAGCTCAGTCGGCAGAGCATCAGCTTCCCAAGCTGAGGGTCGCGGGTTCAAATCCCGTTTCTCGCTCTTCTTCAAAAAAGCTATAATAAAGATTTTTCTTTTAAATGATTTTTTATCGGAATATAAATATAAGGATTGATTTCAAAAACTCCTGTTACAATTTCTTTGATTATTCCGGAACGTTGTAAAAAGGCAAAATTATCGGCAATCTTTTTATTTTCAGCTTTTAGAATTCTTTCGGCTTTTTCCGTATCTAATCTTCGATGTATAAAAAATTGCAGCAACAGCCGATTTATATCATCGGAGAAAAACGAGAGTATCGAAATATCCGGCTGTTTCGGTGTTTTTACAGTAAGTGTTCCGTCTTTATAATTTATAATATCGGAAATCCATGTATAATTTGTAATTCCTATATTTCCTTCGGTATATAGCCCGTACTCTTCAAATAATTTCTCAATTTCGACCGGTTTAATGCGATTTTGATGTTTATTACGATAGAGAAACGGTATTCCGCCGGCATTATGTCGTTTTAAAACAGCATTTGACAAATCTTCCGGCAAAAACGGATTGCAATCGATGATATTCAAAAAATAATTTTCAAAATCGGAATTTTTATTCAGCTGTGATAAAGCAAATGAATTTACATTAACAATAAACAAAAATTTATTTCCGTATGTTTGTATCAAACTTTTAATTTTTTCCGTAATTTCATATCCGTTTTCTGAATTTTCCCACCATAATTCCAAGCCGTCGAATAAAAAAACACTGCCGGGTTTTACTTTTGAGAACTTTCTGTAAGTAAGGGTTTTAATATTAAGTGCCTCATCAATTGCGGTATCAAATTCTTTTACGGATATATTACTGCTTAAAGGCGGTTTTATTACATATAATTCACTATTATTCAGATATTTAGATATAAAATAATTAGATAAAAATGATTTACCCGAATAGGGTTCACCGGTTATTAAAATACCGCCTTTGTAGCCGAGTTCATAACGTTTCAATGTTTCTTTAAGTTGAAACAATTCTTGATTCCTGTTTACAAAAAAATCGGTATTAAAATTCTCGTCCCGCAAAAATAATTGTCGATAATAAAACGGTAAACTTTCAAATACTTCTTTATCGGGAGAAACACTTAAAACCATATCTAAAGTTCGTTTAACTTTGGATATTGTTTTTCCGGAACTTTGTTGTTTTCGTTTAAAAAATTCAACTTTACCTGTTTTTATTTTTTGGTTCTTTAATCTTAAACTTGATACAAAAGAAGAAAGTATTAAAAAAATTTCAACTTTATTTTTTTTCGTAACTTTCTTTTCAGCAAAATTTTTATTAGCAAGATTATTTTTTATAAGCAAATGAATGGTTAGATGATTAGAGACTTCGCTTAAACGTTCGTTAACTTTACGCTGCATAGTAAGTATCTCAATTTTTGCTTTTTCTTCCAATTTATCAAGTTCAACTAACTTATTTTTAATAAAATTAACAATATTTTCGGGTGTATTATTCTCAACATCGGCAATATTTCCTTCGTTATCGAACAAAGTGAACAATACAATATTTTGTACATTACGTATTGCTTTTTCTAAATCTGAAATTGTTTCGGGAATTGTTTCTGCCATTTCGGTAAGCGGTTCGTTCAATTCGGTTTGAACAACATAATCCAATAAAGACGAAACCGAAACTTCAATTACGGGAACATCTTCAAACTGGTGTTCCGTAATATTATTCAGCGAATCTTCACTGAATAATTCTATTTTTTCAGGAAACCGTTCTATTAAATATTTAAATTTTTCAAAACCGGAAATCAGCATCTTTTTTAAATGATATGAAATCTCAATTTTATCGGTTATTTCAGGTAAGTCTGCTTTTACAAACTTAGTTTTATAATTTTTTGAATAGTTCTTCAAAAATGTTTTGAAATTTTCTTTTAACAAATGAATCTTTGATAAAATTAATTCCAGAACAAGTTCCTCCGATGCTTTAACAGACTTCCCTACAATGCGATACATACGATTTTCAAATTCAAGAAATAACAATTCCAAACTCCAAGAATTCAAAAACAATTGTTCGTTTCGTTTCCAGTAAGCGGGTATTTTAATTAATGTATCCGAAATTGCTTCAATATCTTTTTTTGATTTTGTTTTTTTAATAAACCGGTTTGGGTGAACTTCGCCGATATAATTACTGATTTTATTTATTATTTCCGTATTTTTATTATGTACAAATTGATAAATTGATTTTACGGCATCTTCTTTTAATTGTTTTATAAGATTAATTTCATCTGTAACAGGATTAATTATTTGATTTAATTGTTCACTGTTTAACAAATTTTCTTTTTGTAAAGTTTGTAATTTTAAAATTGCCGTTCGTATATTTTTTATCAATTTTTGCAATTCAATAATAAATTGAATATGAAGCATTCCCGCTTTTTTCCCGGCATCGTAATATGCCCGAAGATTTTCGTACGGAATGTATTGCTTAACAATTTCTTTATATTTTATTTTATAGGAAATCGGTTTCTTGTTCAATTTTATTTTCAGCTTATTTTTTTTCTTAAACTTTCTCAGTTCCGTATCATCATTTGCATTAAATTTTAAATCATTCTCTGAATATTTACAGAATACAAAATCCGGTAAATCTTCGATAATTCCGTCAACTTTTTCGATAACAACGGAATAAGCATTTTTTAACAAATCGGATTGTTCCGGAATAGTTTTCGTATTATAGTTACGCACAATCGATTGTACGGTTTTCAATAATTTATCAAGTCCGATTATTAATTTTTTATTATTTTCAGAATTCTCACTATTCCCTAAAGTTTTTATTTTTTGATTTAAAATTGTTTCGGTTTCGGAAATAATACTGTCGATAAAATCATAAGAAGGAATAAAGGCATCAGTCAATAAACCTTTATAAATATCATCAAAATCATTAATTCTTTTAATCAGCAGCTTAATATTTTCAGCTAATACCGGATTATCGGGCATCTTAATTTCAGCTTCAATATCCGTAAAATTAATTCCTGAAATTAAAATTCTTTTATTCTCGGACGATTGAATATATTTTAATCCGAGATTCAAATTCTTAAATTGCGATGATGCTTTTATTAGAATTACCGTTCCTATATCCTGCATCAAATTACTTGTATCATTTACAAATTTTTCTTCCTGTCCTTCTTTAATTTCGGGCAAACCCAGAATAATCAAATCGGTTTTCAAAGATTCGGTTCGGATAAGTTCATAAAAGGGTTTTTGTTCTATTTGATTATTAATGATTTTTATTTCGGCGTTAATTCTCATACTGTAAAGAACTTGCTCGGCATGTCGGCGTATTTTATCCGAATCTTCATTATTCGGATTTCCGACCAGAAGTCGTAATTTTGCATCATGCCAATTTTCCGAAGCCCAAAGGAATTTTATTAAATGCAATGCCAAATTTCCGTTATTACCGGAACCTCGCCACCAAATATCAACGGTTTTGTATTTTCCGAAACCGTATCGTTTGTCGTAATCCATTAATAACAAATTGACATCCAACTCATTAATACGCTTTATCATTTGAGAAAAACGTACCGGATTTTTGCTTTGACGCATCCAGCCCATCAGCACGGTATTGGGTTCGATACCCGAAAAACCGTAGGTGCTGATAATTGTTTCGATACCGGAATAAATATCGCTGCAAGTTTGACGCCGTGTAAAAACGCCTTTTAAATTTCCGTTTTCTTCCGGGCTTGCCTGCAAATGTTTCGGGAATAAATATTTTTTATCTTTGGATTCGTGCAGGTCAAAATTTGATAATAATCCGTACCTTCCCACCAAATCTTTTCCGAATTCAAGCAAATGCGGTCTTTTGTTTTCGCCGCCGCTGAATAAAATTATATTCGGTTGCCAATTTCGTTCTTCAAGATTTTTTTTATTCAAGGTATAAAGTGCTTTACGAACAACCGACAACCAAACGCTTTGCCAAACATCTCCGGATTCCGATTTCAGTTGTTTTCTGTTAAGCAATGCAAAAATACCGAACATAATTACCAGAGCCGCTATCATCGACAAAATACCGAGTTGTGCCATTACCAAAAAACTTGCAATAAAGCCGATTAATCCGATAACACCTTTTACCTTAAAGGTTGGACGAAAATCAGTGCTTGCCCAGTTTTCGAGAAAAAATGCCAAATTAATAAAGCCGTATGATGCCAAATAAAACATTGAAACCACTTCGGCAATGGCATTTAAACTGCCGATAAGAATTCCGCCTTCGGCAATTAAAAATATGAATATCAAAGCATTACGCGGTTCATTCGATGCACCGTACCCTTTGGCAAAAATTTCGGGAACTATTTTATCTTTTGCTATTGCTTGTAAAATACGCGGTCCTCCCAAAATTCCTCCGAGTGCCGAAGAAAGTGTTGCACCCCAAATTCCGACAAGAACCAAGGGGGCATATAAAGAAACTTTCAGTAAGAAATTATAGTCGTTAACCAATAAATCTCGATTTACAAAAAATGCAAAAAAGATTGCCAAGCCCACATACACGATAAATCCGACGGCAATGGATGCAAGCGTTCCCCGCGGAATATCTTTTTCGGGATTTTTTAAATCGCCCGACATGGCTACGCCCGCCGTAAAGCCGGTTACGGCAGGAAAAAATACACCGAAAATCTCCTGCATGCTTACCCCTTTTCGCAACGGACTTATTGATACGCTGTCGGGTAAAAAATCGGTACCCATAGTGAGTCCGGCAATAATCGAAATAAGCGATAAGGCAATGGCTGCCATAACAAAATATTGCGATTTTATTGCTAATGAAGTACTTATAAAAGCCAAGCTTACCAAAATCAACAGTGCAATTGTTGCAATAATTCGATAGCTGTTTAAATCGTCTTGTGCCAAATGAAAAAATTCTCTGAAACGGTCAACCGCCAATAAACTTTCGGCAAAACCGACAAGATATAAGGATATTCCGAGTGCCGTACCTACAAATAAGGCAATTCCGATAGCACCGCCCATCGGAAAGCCCAAACTTCTGGACAGGATATAATAAATTCCGCCGGTTTTTATTTTTTTATCGGTTGCAACCGAAGAAATACTTAAACCTGTGGTTACGGAAATAACATGTGAAATTACGATAATAAGCAAGGCAGTTATAAGACCTGCATTTCCGACAACCCAACCGAGTCGCATATACATAATAACACCGAGTATCGTAAGTACCGAAGGGGTAAAAACGCCCGAAAATGCTCCGAATTTTTTTGGTTTTGCCATTATTTATTTTGAATATTATTACCGGTTACAGCTATGCTCAGTACACGATTTAAAAGCGTTTTTGTTTCAATTTATCACTGAACTTTATTTTTGATACACACTTTCTATTTATCACTTTCTTCCGAATTACGCATAACTTTTGTTGTAACCATTTCTATTTCTTCTATTGTCGGTAATTCAGATTTTAAATTTTCAGGAACAGCTTTATTAATTTCATATTCTGCTATTCCTATCGGTTGTGTCATTCCTCGTAATGCATATTCTGCAATTATTTCCGATTTTGATTTACATAACAGCAA
>CAZCPV010000112.1:0-9850 GCA_964500765.1 uncultured Draconibacterium sp. | reverse complement strand
TTATTAACTATTTGTCTTAGTTTTAAACAGTTGGATGTTTACTGAATGTCCCTAAAAAGACAAGAATGTTGCATACAGTTTGAAATCTATCAGTTTACAGACAGCTGCAAGGTTTGTCGCCTTGTCTCAAAAAAAGAAAAAACGCATGAATAATACGGATTAATGCAATATTTTAAAGATAAGTTCTTTTAATAAATCTTCATGACTTGTACTTGCATTGTTGTATCCTTTTGCTTTCATGTCGTATTCTCGCAGAAGTGAAATAACGGCAACAGTTTTTCTGATATTATAGACTTTTGCGGCTTTTATGTAGTCTTTAACGAAATAAGGGTTTATTTTTAAAACCGATGCGACATTGTTTTTGTTTTTGTCTTGTAAAAAATGGTAGCTTAATATTTTTGAAAAGAATGAGAATAATGTAATGATTGTCAGTATAATAGGATTATCTTTCGGGTTGTGTGCAAAATGTTGAATAATACGGTTTGCTTTCAGTACATCTCGGTTTATAAGGGCGTTTTGTAATTCGAAATTATTGAAATCTTTGCTTATGCCGATATTTTTTTCGATATGTTCGGGATTTATTTTTGTTCCTTCCGGCAAGGAAATCATGAGTTTATCGAGTTCGTTTGATATTTTGCTTAAATCGGTTCCGAGAAAATCGGTAAGCAATTGAGTTGAAACCGGGTCGGCAGAATATTTTTTTTCTTTCAGGTAAGAGTTTATCCAAGCCGGAATTTGATTTTCGTAGAGTTTTTTTGATTCGAATACTACGGCTGTTTTATTTAAGAGTTTGTATAATTTGGTACGTTTGTCAAGCTTTTTGTATTTATAATTAAAAACAAGAATGGTAGATTTTAAGGGTTGTTCGGCATAAAAAGCCAATTTTTCGATATTTTTAAGATTTTGAGCTTCTTTTACGATTAATACCTGATAATTTGCCATCATCGGGAATCGTTTGGCACTGTTAATAATTTCTTCAATTTGGGAATCTTTTCCGTAAAGGGTTATTTGATTAAATGCTTTTTCGCTTTCGTTCAATACGTTATCGGCAATATAATCGGTAATTTTATCAATAAAATACGGTTCTTCACCGAAAAGAAAATATATCGGTTTGTAAATTTTATTTTTCAGCTCTTTAAGAATTTCCGTGTATGTCATGTTTTCAAAATAAAATTGTAAAGTTATTATTTTGTTTGATATTTTGAAAACATAGCCCGCATTATTCACCGTTATTGAAGCAATATCAATGTAACTATATTGAGAACAATATTTTATGTTTTTTTTTAATAAACCAAATACCTGATTTTGAGTTAGCTCGAAATTATCTTTATACATCTGCTTCGTTGCGAAACCCTTGAAATATTCAGATATGTCTGCGGGTTTCGACGCCTTGCATCTGCATAAAGCTAATTCCGTGAATAATGCAGGATAAATTGCCGGACAATTTAAAACTGTCCGACAATTTATAAAATACAATGATAAACAGTCATCGTATCATTTTTTAAGTTAAGCTGTGCAAGATTTTAAATATTTGCTGTTTTGCGAATAAATTGATACGATGACTTTATAAGCACTCTATTTCGGAGGCATTTTTTTATTCATTTGTTTCCGGTGCATTTTTTTTATTAAGTTTCTTTTAAATTCGTTTTCTGCCTGATACAATAAAATGATTTTAATCGGCGGCAAAACTTTTTTGAATTTTTCGTTGTATTGTTTGCTTAATTCGGCGAGTTGCAAATCAATATTTACAAATTTGTCGCTTAATGTAAGTAATTCTTCATCGGACATATTTAAGCTGTTTTGCTTAAAATTTCGCATGTTTTTGTGTTTAGCTTGAAAAAGTTTTTCTCGTTCGTTACAAAACATTTTATATACCGGAACAAATTCTTTTTTTTCTTTTTCGGTAAGTTGCAATTTGTTGATAATAAAATTTAATTGCATTTCTTTTATTTCTTTTCGTTTTTGGCTGTTCATACCGTGGCCGGGTTGGGCAAAAATTTGTCCCGATAAGACGAAAAAAATTAATAAGGCAGTTATACTGTATTTCATAATCAGAATATTTTTAAATTATAATTCGGCAATTAATTCGTTTATATCATTATCGTCGGCATAATCGATAAAATAGTCGTAAACAGTTTCGTCATCGCTGTTTGTAAGTTCACCGGATGTATCATCGTTTGTATATTCGTAAATCTCATTTGCATCGCTTTCGTCAATATAGGCATTTACTTCCGGTTCAAGATATTTTATATCAATATTGTTGATATTTAACTGATTAGCTGTTGCTAAATTTGAACTTTTTGAATATATGCTGTCCGTATTTGAAGCATGATTATTGGTTTCAATACCGGTTAATAAGAATTGCCACAGAGCAAAAATTATTATTATCCCCGCTGCTGCCGACAGCCACGGCTTCATAAACCGGATAATTTTTCCTTTTTGTTTGTTTTTCTTTACGGAAAAATTTGTAAAATAATTTTCGGGAACGGCGAACGGATTTTTGTTTCCGAATTTTTTCTTCAAATTTTCTTCGGAAATTCTTGTTTCAAGTTCTTTCGAAAAATTATCGAAATAATTTTCGGGAACCTTGAAAGCATTTTCTTTATTTATATTATTTAATTCGTTCATTATACTGTTTTGACTTTATAAATTTGAAAACGTTTAATATTGTGTTACAAATTTTTCAATTTTTTTAACTGCATGATGGTAGGACGACTTTAAAGCACCTACGGAAGTTTCCGTAATTTCCGAAATTTCATCGTATTTCATCTCATCAAAGTATCTCATATTAAAAACAATACGTTGTTTTTCCGGTAAGGTCAGAATTGCTTTTTGCAGAATTAATTGGGCATTGTCGCCTTCAAAATATTCGTCGCTTTCGAGGGTATTGCTTAAATATTGTTCGTAATTTTCAAATGAATCTTCTTCTTTTTTCTTTTTATTGTTGATAAAAGTAATGGCTTCGTTGGTTGCAATTCGGAACAGCCATGTGTAAATTTTGGAATCTTGATTGAATTTTTCCAAATAACGCCATACTTTTACAAATGTGTTTTGTAAAACATCATCGGTATCTTCGTGAATAATAACGATTTTACGAATATGCCAATACAATCGTTTTTTATATTGCTCGACAATTATATCAAATGCTTCCGATAAATTTCCGTTTGCCAAAAATTCCGTAATTTTATTTTCGCTTGCTTCAGCGTTCATATATTTATTTTCGCAATGTTTTATTTTTGACTTGTTTTTTTCCCGAAGGTTTAATTCAAATTTACCAATTAATTTTTTCTTTATTGAGAAAAGCTGCAATACCTTTTTTGCAATCTTCCGTATTCCTCGACAATGCGTTTATTTCGGCGGCAAAATTCAGAGCTTTTTCGGTATCGGAACTTTGGATGTCCGAAATGAGTTTTTTTGTTAAAGTCAGGGAAGCTGCGGAAGTGGTTTTTATTAAATTCAGGGAAAAATCGAAAACGGCTTTTTCTATATTATTCTTGGGCTCAATGAAATTGAAAATATTCAATTTTTTTGCTTCTTCGGCGGAAATAAGTTGCCCGGTAAGTAATAATTCTTTGGCTTTTGTTTCGCCGATTTTTCGGATTAAAAAGAAGCTCACGATTGCCGGCACAAAACCTATTTTTGTTTCGGTGTAGCCGTATTTTGCTTCCGGAACCGAAAAAACAAAATCGCAAACCGTTGCCAAGCCCGCACCGCCGGCTATTGCGTGCCCTTCAACTTGGGCAATCACGATTTTATTCAAAGTGTAAATGAGTTTATAAAGTTCCGCCAAATTTTTTGAATCCGCCAAATTTTCGTCATAGGTATTTTTCTGTAAACTTTGCAGATATGCCAAATCCGCACCGGCACAAAATGCTTTACCTTCGGCTTTCAGAACAATAATTTTTACCTTCGGGTCTGCTTCGGCTTTCCGGAAAACTATTTTTAGTTCTTCAACCGATTCGGCATTTAAAGCATTGCGTTTTTCGGGTCGGTTTAATGTAATAAACCCGATTCTGTCTTTTGTTTCGTATTTTATGTATTGCATATTATTTGTCATATCTTAAAATTTTATAAAGCATCTTTAAATCAATCAGTTTAAAAGCAAAGGCACTTAAAATTCCGATTATTAAGGCGGTAAAAAATGCTGTCGGTCTGTTCGTTATATAGATATCGGAAATATAAGCCGACAGTAAAATCCAGCTTGTAAAAATAATAATTGAAACGAGTAGTTTGGTTTTTATTTTGAAATTAAAAATTTTACCGGCAATTAAAACCTGCATAACCGCCGTAAGAAATTGGGTTATCAAACTTGCCGAAGCCGCTCCGTATGCTTTTAATTTCGGGATGAGAATAAAATTCAGAATTAAATTCAGTAAAACACCGATTCCCGCCATAATATTAAGTTCTTTTAAATTGCCGTTTGCCGTAAGCAATGTTCCGAAAATATAGGAAACGGAAATCGGAATAAACCCGAGTATTAAAACTTCAAATACTTTTGCCGATTCTTCTATGTGGTCGTTATACAAAACATAAATAATATCGTTTCTGAAAAACGAAAAATTTATTGCAATAATAATTGCGGGAATTACAAGCAACAAAAACGAAACTTTTACAAGTTGAGCAATATTTTCTTTTTTTACAAGCATTTTTGCAAACATGGGCAAAAGCAAAGTGGCAAAAAGTAAGGCAAATTGCGAACTTGCATCCAATATTCTGAAACCGTGTGCATAAATTCCGACTTGTGTGTCGCCGTCGGGCAACATGCGTTCAATCATAACGGAATCGATTCGGGTATAAGAAGTCATCAATAAAATTAACAGAGCATAGGGGTAGCTTTTTTTCAGTATCATCAGAAAAAAATGCAGATTAAAATTAAATTTTAAACCGATTGATTTTGCTTTGATAATAAAAAATGCAACTGAAGAAGTGAGAATATATGAGGCGGTTTGCGAATATACAAGCCATTCTATTTTAAAAACGGAACGATAATTTAATAACAAAAAGCCGACGATAATTATCATTAAAAGCCGGTCGAGAACCGAAAGAATACTGTCTGTCTTAAACAGTTGCAGACCCGAAATATTAGACCGCATATACATAATAAGAGAAAGTAAAAATTGATTTCCGGCAAGGATAAGGAGAAATTTTATTTGTCTTTCGTTGTATCCGATAAAAAATGCACCGATTAAAATAATTAAAAAATATAAAAATCCGAGCAAAAATTTAAGTCCGATAATATTGGAAAAATGTTTGCTTAAAAGTTGGTGGTGCCGGGCAATATTTCGGTTGTTGAAGTTGGTAATTCCGAGGTCGAGAAAAATATTGAAAAGCAGCGAAAAATTAAAAAGAGCAAAATAAAAACCGTAATTTGCCGAACCCACTGTATTTTGCACCGTCATATCGATACCGAAAATCCAAAACGGCTTAATAAGCAGGTTCAAAGAAACCAAAAAAAGCAAGTTTATGATAAACTTTTTTCGCAAAACGGGTTTTATTTTAAATTTATCGCCAAAAGTAGTAATTATTTGTCTGTCGTTTTTAATTTTACCGGATATTTTGTTTTTTTATGAAAATTGTTGTTAATACACGCTTACTTATAAAAAATAAATTAGACGGTATCGGTTGGTTTACTTTTGAAACGTTGAGACGTATAACAAAAAATCATCCGGAACACGAATTTTATTTTCTTTTTGACAGAAAATATTCCGATGAATTTATTTTTTCCGATAATGTAAGACCCGTAATTTTAAACCCGCCGGCACGGCACCCTGTTTTGTGGTTTTTATGGTTCGAAGTTTCGGTAAAGCGATTTTTAAGAAAAATAAATGCCGATTTATTCCTGTCGCCCGACGGGTATCTTTCATTATCTTCAAATATTAAGCAAATTGCTGTTATTCATGATATTAATTTTGTACATCGCCCGCAGGATTTGCCTTTTTTTGCACGGAAATACTATAACCGGTTTTTTCCGAAATTTGCCGAAAAAGCCGTAAAAATTGCTACAGTTTCGGAATATTCAAAACAAGATATTTCGGAACAATACAATATTGAAAAAGAAAAAATAAAGGTAGTTCATAACGGTTGTAACGAGATTTATAAACCTGTGGATGATGCTGTTAGACAAAAAATTAAACAAAAATATGCCGAAGGGAAAGCGTATTTTATTTTTATAGGGACATTGCACCCTCGGAAAAATATTGCCGGACTTTTTAAAGCATTTGAGAAATTTAAAACGGAAACAAAATCGGATTTTAAACTTGTAATTGTAGGCACTAAAATGTTTATGACCGAGAATATCGAAAATGCTTATTCCGAATCGAAATATAAAAACGACATTATTTTTACCGGCAGATTAAATCCGGAAGAATTGCACAAGGTTTTGGCAAGTGCTTTTGCTATGACATTTGTTCCGTTTTTTGAAGGTTTCGGCATTCCGATTCTCGAAGCATTCAGTTGTGATGTGCCGGTAATTTGTTCAAACTTAACCTCTTTGCCCGAAGTTGCCGGCGATGCCGCATTGTTTGTCAATCCTTTTGATATTGAGGATATTAAAAATGCTATGCTGAAAATTACGCAAGATAAAGAATTAAGAAATTCAATAACGGAAAAAGGAAAAATTCGGAAAAAAATGTTCAGTTGGGATAAAACTGCCGATAAACTTTGGAAAATTGTTGAAGAAAACATAAACCGGTAATATAAAATTTTGGAAAAAATTAATTTCATACTAAAATATTTAACCTATCGTTTGACGGCAAAACATCGTAACGGCTACGGTATTCATTCGCCTTTTTTGTATAATTTTGTCAGAAATGTATTGTACGGAAATAACTATTTTTATGCTTATGATGATATTGCTGAATTAAGATACGATTTGCTCGAAAGCGAAAAAAAAATAAACGTAACAGATTTCGGTGCCGGTTCAAAAGTGATGAAAACAAATGCCCGGAAAGTAAAAGATATTGCCCGGTATTCGGCAATCAGAGAAAAATTCGGCGAAATGCTTTTTCGCACTGTTGAACATTACAAACCGAAAATAATTCTTGAACTCGGAACTTCTTTGGGGCTCGGCACATTATATCTTGCAATGCCCGATAAGCGTGCAAGTGTTTATACCATAGAAGGTTGCCCCGAAACAGCAAAGGTTGCTTCGGAGAATTTTGCAGAAATGAATGCCGAAAATATCAAACAAATTATCGGTAATATTGATGATAAATTGCCCGAATTGCTGAATAATCTTAAAACGGTTGATTTTGTATATTTCGACGGAAATCATCAAAAAGAAGCAAGTTTGAAATATTTTAATCAATGCCTGAAAAAAGCAAATAACGAAACAATTTTTTATTTTGACGATATTCACTGGTCGAAAGAAATGGAAGAAGCTTGGGAAGAAATTAAAAGAAACGAAAAAGTAAGATTAAGCATTGATTTGTTTTTCAGCGGACTTGTTTTTTTTAAAAAAGAATTGTCAAAAGAAAATTTTGTTGTTAAATTTTAGAATATGAATCCTATCTTTACGAAAATATTATCCGACAGTTCGAAAATAACCATTGAAATTGCAACCGAAGTTGTAGGCAATAATCCTGATTTTTTTAAAAAGGTTTTAGATTTAAGTTTGAAACCGAAATCACCTTTAAATATAAGAGCAGCGAGAGTTGTTGTTGCCGCTGCGGAAAATTATTACCATTTATTTCTTCCTTATATAAACAGAGTTGTAAAACGATTTCCCGATTTTAAAACCGACGGGCAAAAAAGAGCATTTGCTTATTTATTGTCGAAATATATTGATTATATGAGGGAGGATAAACACGTTGAAATGCTTGATGTTTGTTTTAGATATATGTTTGAAGATGAGAATATTGCCGTAAAATATAACTGTATGATATTTTTATATGAAACAGCAAAAATTTATCCGGAATTAAAAGGCGAACTGAAACATGCGATTGATTTTAATCTTACACAAAATATTTTTAAGATGAACGGTGAAGTAAAGAAAATTTATAAAGAAATCAGTCAATAAATATGAACTTACAACAGAGAATTGATGCGTTTTCAAAATTGGGAGAAAGCATTAAAAAAAATAAAGAAAAATTAGCGAAAGGAAATCATAATTTGTGGTTTACGCCCGATTTTATTGATTTTGCTTTAACGGAAACGGCAAATTCGTTACAAAAAGAAAATCTTGAACAGTGGATTGCAAAATATCCGGAACTGCAAAAGCAAAAAAGTAATAAAAGGGCAGGGGTGATAACTGCCGGGAATATTCCGCTTGTCGGGTTTCACGATTTTTTGTCGGTACTTATTTCGGGAAATATTTTTGTCGGCAAATTATCATCAAAAGATGATAAACTGATGCCGGCAATTATAAAAATGTTGATTGAAATTGAACAGGAATTTAAAAATCGTATTTCTCTTACCGAAGGTAAATTGGAAAATTTTGATGCCGTAATTGCCACCGGCAGCAACAATTCGGCACGCTATTTTGAGTATTATTTCGGAAAATATCCGCATATTATTCGCAAAAACAGAAACTCGGTTGCTGTTCTTACCGGAAACGAAACCGACGGAGAACTGCAAGGGCTTGCCGACGATATTTTTTTGTATTTCGGCTTGGGATGCCGAAGTGTTTCAAAACTTTTTTTGCCCGACGGATACGAGCTTGATACTGTTTTCAGAAATTCATTAAAGCATAAAAATGTGATAAATCATAACAAATATGCCAATAATTACGACTACAACCGGGCAATTTATATGATGAATCGAATTGATTTTAAAGACAACGGTATTATGCTTATGAAAGAAGATATCGGCTATGCTTCACCGGTTTCGGTGGTGTATTACGAACACTATTCAAAACCGGATACCGTAAAAAAACGTTTGCAAACCGACAATGAAATGATACAATGTGTCGTTTCAAAAGAAGAACTTGTCGATAATACGGTAAATTTCGGAGAAACACAAAAACCGAAACTTTGGGATTATGCCGATAATATTGATACGATTGAGTTTTTAGTTAATTTGTAAAACTATGGAAAATTTTACCCGCTTCGAAAAATGGTATGCTAAACACGTGATTGATAATCACAAAGCAAAAGTTACCGTAAAAATTGAAAATTTGCCGGATTATTCATGGATTGTTCGTGTTAATTTTGAAGACGGTGCTTATAAACATATGAAAAATTTGAATGAAAGTAAACGGATTTCAAATTTCAACCATTATTCCGTTAAGGCACAAAGCGGTAATTTTGAAGCCGAAGGCGATTTTACGAAATTGGATTTTTTAATCGGGAAATTTTTGGCTTATATAGGCGAGTTTGAAGTTTCTGTTTTTGAAAAAGACTATTTCTTAATGCCCGATATTCAAGATTTTATTTTTAAAGGAAGCGACAATGATTACCTGTTTCTGCATTATACTTCCGAAGAAAAAATTGCACGTAAGATTATAAAAACAGGGTTCCGATTTTCGACTTTTGATAAAACAACCGTAAAAACTCAAAATGATATTATTGACTTGAATTACAATCATTTAGTTCGAAAGCCGTTCGGAAAAAATGTTGTTGTTATTTGTATTTCAAAAAAAATATACGATAAATATTTGCACTTGATAAATCAATCGAAAAACAACTATATGAAAGTTGAAGAAATTTTAAGCGAAAGCGAAGTGCAAAAAAACGACTCCGGCGATAATATTTATGTTTTACATCGGAAATTTATAAAGGGTTTTTTTAATTATAGAACCGGCGTAATTGAAAAAAATCCGGATTTTGACAGTTGTTACGATTCGGAAAATTTTGAGAAAAATATTAATAATTAATTTTTTTAGCTTTGCTGTTAGAGATAAAAATTTAAATTA
>CAZCPV010000111.1:8013-9991 GCA_964500765.1 uncultured Draconibacterium sp. | reverse complement strand
AAATTATTTCAATTTCAATACCGAAGTCGGAAATTAAATCAAGAATATCGTCAACAAGCATTTCCGGTTTTTCGGTATGATTCCATTTAAGTTTCACATTTGCACCGCATTTTTTGTAATCTTTAAGAATTTCAAGAATTTCGTACAATACTCGACTGGTTCCGGTATTCAAATTTTGAAGATTGTAAATAAGGAACAAATCCCCTTTTTTTGAAGATGTATATTCTTTAAACCATTTGAGAACGGGTTTAAAAAAATCTCTTGAATTTTGCATATAAGAATTTCCGGAAATACTGCAAATTCCTGTTTCGGCATTTAATTCAACGGTAGGAAAAATTTCGTTTCCTTTTCGAAATTCACTGATAAAAAGATTGTTCATTAAATACTTTTGTGTTTAGATTCTATTAAAAAAAATAAAAATAACAGTATTTTTTTGTAAGTAAATAATAAAGTATTCAGTTGCATCTTTTCAGTAAGTTTTTTTCAGTTTTATATAACGCAAAAATGTTTCCGGAATTGTCTTCTTTGCGTGTTTTTTTATTTTAGAAACCGTTTATCGTAAAACCTCCGTCAACACTGATAATTTGCCCTGTAATATAACCGGCGGCAGGCATACACAAAAAAGCAACCGCTGCCGCAACATCTTCGGGATTACCGATTTTTTTCATCGGTGTTCTTTCTAAAACAGAATTTTTATAATTTTCATCTTTTAAAACCGTTTCGGCTAAAGGTGTTTTTATATACCACGGTGCAACGGCATTAACTCGGATATTATCAACTGCCCGTTCAACGGCTGAATTTTTTGTAAGTTGATTCAGGGCTGCTTTTGTCATTGCATAAACAGCACCGGTTTTTAAATGAATTTGTCCGGCAACGGAAGATATGTAAACAATGTTTCCTTGTTTCGATTTTTTCAGAAAAGGATATAATAAACGGCTGAGTTCAAAGCCGGAGCGAAGATTTGTATTCATAATAAAATCATATTCTTCGAACGTATAGTCTTCTTGTTTTTTTCGGATATTTGTTCCGACATTATTTACAAAAACATCTAAATATCCCCATTTCTTTTCAATAAATTGTATTATTTTTACATAATTATTCCGTTTGCTTACATCTGCCTGAATTCCGAAAATTTCTATTCCTTCGGAAGAAAAAAAATCAACGGTTTTTTCAATTTCATTTTTATTTCTTGCAACAATTACCGGTTCGGCTCCCAAAGCAACAAATTCTTTTGCAACGGCAAGCCCGATACCTTTGGTTCCTCCGGTTATCAATACTTTTTTATTTTTTAAAGACCACCTTTTTTTCATTCCGTAAAATTTCTGTGTGAACGCAAATTTAATTTTAACTTTGTAAATCTAATAATTATTATTTGAATATATGAAGCAAATAAACAAAGTTGAATGGCAACCGGGAAATTTATTGTATCCTTTGCCTGCCGTAATGGTCAGTTGCGGGGCAAATTCGGAAGAGTATAATATTATTACGATATCGTGGACGGGGACAATTAACACAAATCCGCCGATGGTTTATATTTCGGTACGTCCCGAACGGCATTCATATGATATTATAAAAAAGACCGGAGAATTTGTCATTAATCTTACAACCGAAAAGTTGGCTTTTGCAACAGATTTTAACGGTGTAAAATCGGGAAAAGATATTGATAAATTTGCCGAAAGTCGATTAACTCCGGTTCCGGCAAGAAAAATAAATACAGTTTTAATCGGCGAAGCACCCGTAAATATTGAGTGTAAGGTAACACAAATTATCCCTCTCGGGTCTCACGATATGTTTTTAGCCGAGGTTGTAAATATAAGTGTTGATGAAAAATTAATTGACCCGAAAACAAAAAAACTTCGCTTGGATAAAGCAAATCTTTTGTCTTATTCTCACGGTTTTTATTATATCCTCGGAAAACGCCTCGGACATTTCGGCTGGTCGGTAAAGAAAAAAAGTAAAAAGTGAGGGTTTGAGTAAT
>CAZCPV010000111.1:0-7913 GCA_964500765.1 uncultured Draconibacterium sp. | reverse complement strand
AACAGTTTTAAACGCCTTTCCAATTCCGGGAATAAGCTTTCGTTAATTTGTGAAACGCAAGCCCGTAACCCTTCGGAATGTTCGCTGCCGGTTGTTTGCAATGCAATGGCACTGATACCGTAACACAACAAATTATGCAATAATTCTCCGCCGTTCATTCCGGGATATGAAACCGTAAAATAAAATCCGTCGGCAAGAGGTTCGCCCAAATCGTTGTCATATACTAATTTAAATCCATTATTCAGGAATATTTTTTTCATTACTTTTGCACGTTTTCCGTATTCCAAAACATCATCTCTGTAATTATAAATACCGTCGTTAACAGCTTTGAGCAATGCAGCCAAACCGTATTGCGGTGTATGCGAAACGCCGGCGGAAAGAATATACAAAGCATTGTAAATCAGCGAATGACCGAATTGGTCTGTGGCATAAAAGCGTTTCAAATCCGAATATCGACTTTTATATACTTTTTCGGAAACAACCAACATGCCTACTCTTTGTCCGGCATAGCTGAACGCCTTTGAGCTGGAAATAAGCATTGTCCAATTATCGGTATATTTTGCAACCGTGGGTTGATAGGGCGGTTTGCCCGGAGTCGAATAATCTTTCCGGAAATCCATGCCGAAATATGCTAAATCTTCAATAACAATAACATTGTATTTTTCGGCTAATTCACCGATAATTTGAAGCTCTTCGTCGGTAAAACTTATCCATGTCGGATTATTCGGGTTTGAATATAAAATTGAGCTTATTTTTCGTTCAACAATAAGTTCTTCTAATTTTGCACGCAATTTTTCTCCTCTGTAATTAAAAACATCAAACGTATCGTATTCGTATCCCAAAACTTTAATTTGCAGTTTTTGTACGGGAAATCCGGGGTCGATAAATAAAACACCGCGTTTGTTTCTGTCGGTTCTGTTTGCGACCATAAAAAGTGCCGTACTGCCTTGTGCCGAGCCGACGGTAGCAAAGCAATAATCGGGTGAAATATCAATATCCAAAAAGTTTTTTACAAAACGCGCTATTTCTTTTTTCAAAGGTTTTATTCCTTCAATAGGGGCATATTTTGAAGCAAAACCGTCTTTAAATGCTTTAATTTCGGCTTCCATTGCAATTTCCGGAGCAGGTAAACCGGGTACGCCCATTTCCATTCTTATAAATTTTACACCGGTTTCGTCTTCAATTGCATTTGCCAATTTAACAATTTCTCTTATTGATGCTTCACCGATATCGGAAAAAGGCATCGTTTTAAAAATTCTGTCTGTAATTTCTTTTTTTATCGGAATATTATTTTTCATATTTTTTAAAAGTTATAATGTGAATAAAATAAAAAACCGAGAATAAATTCCCGGTTTAAATTATCTTATAAATTATTTTTTGCGTAACCGAACACTTTTTTAATAATGTCGCTTGCGTATTGATACGGATTTGCTCTTATTTTCTTTTCTTCTTCGGAAACTTTAAAAAACAAACCGTCTAATGCTTTACGAGTGACGTAATCGCTCAAACTTGTATTTACTTTCGGCTTACCGATAAACGGAGCTACTTTATTGTATAAGGAAGTCGTTTTTGTCCATGCTTGATTTGTGGAAACATTTCCCACCAATTTCTTGTTTAAAGAATTATCTATTTTAGGTCTGAAAGCATTTTTTAACTGATTATATGTTTTGTTTTTTAAATAATTTGTAGCAGCAGTATTGCTCCCTTTTAAAATTGCCATTCCGTCTTGTATAGTCATTGATTTTACGGCATTTATAAAAATCGGTTTTGCTTCAACTGCGGCATCTTCCGCCGAACGGTTTATCCTTAATACCAAATCATCCATCATTTTATCGCCCAAGCCCGGAACTTTTCGCACATTTTCAATAATAACGTTGGCTTCCGGAGGTAATAAAATTTTTACTGCGGCATCTTTAAAATAGCCGTCGGTAGCATGTAAAGTTTTTGAAGAGTTTATTGCTCCGGTGGTAAGGGCTTCTTTTAAACCTTGTATAATTTCCGAATTACTCAATGTTGTTTGTGTTGAAGCGTCTTCAAGAATTTGTTGTAAAACATCGCATGACCCTAATGTCAAACTTAAACTGATAAAAAATATTATTGCCGTTCGTTTCATTTTTATTAATTTTATGGTTTAAAATTTTAACGAAGTAAAATTGCAACTTTTATCCTAATATGCAAAATTTGTTTTTACCGATTTTTATAAATGAAGCATAAATTTCTGATATCAATATTAATAATTTTCTCTCTTATTGAAACAAATGCCCGACTTTACGGAAATAAAAATTATTTTTTTTATAATCTTTCCTGTTCGGATAAACTCGAAAAAAGAGGCATTAAGGATACGATTTTTACTTATACAATTCCTGTCAAGTTTTTTATAATAAGAAAAAATGATAAAGATAAAAAAATAGGACCCGCTTATTTGAAAGAATTAATTCAATACCTTAATTATTACTATTCAATAAACAATACCGGAATAAGTTTTTCTTTAAGACCTGATTTTGAATATATTGACAAAAGCAAATTACTGAATTTGCAATATTATAAACAAGCACCTTTTTTGGCATTTAAGGCAAAAACTAAAGCGTGTATTAATGTGATTATCACCGGGAATTTGGTAAAAAAGAAATTTTTAAAATCAAGAAAAAAGAAATATGCGGGAACCTATAATCCATTGGCTAATACCATAATAATAAGCAGAAATACATCAACGTCAACATTGTCTCATGAAATAGGACATTATCTCGGCTTAAAACATCCGCACAGAGGTTGGAAATATAAATGGTTTCAAGAACCGGTAAGCAGAACGAAAAAAACAATCTTCGGAAAAAGAATGTGCGAAAAAAAAGGCGATAAACTTTGCGATACCCCGGCAGAGCCGAACCTTACGAAATACACCGATAAAAAATGCAATTATACCGGATGGAATGTTAAAGACAAATACGGCGAAGTATATAAACCGGATACGCATAATATAATGTCTTATACGAATAATCGCGAGTGTCGAAACAAATTTACGAAAGGACAAATTGCAATTATGCGCAAAACATTGGCAAAAAACAAATATACAAAATATTGGAGAACGGATATTCCCGAAAATAAAAAAATTTTGCCTGATGCTTTTGAACCGGATAATTATAAAGAAACAGCAACGGAAATATTTTTTAATACTCCGCAAACTCATTCATTTCATTTTATACAAACAGGCAAAAAGAATAAACTTATTTCGGATACAACCGATTGGTTATTTTTTGATTTGAAAGCTAAAAGGAAAAACAATATTAAAATATCCTTCTTAAAAATGAAGGATAAATTTCCTCATTTGAAAATAATTATTTTTAATCAGGAAAAAACGGTCTTAAATAAAGAAATTACAAAACCTGTTGATTTTTATCTAAAAGAACTGAATTTAGGTATTTATTATATTAAAATCAGCAATTTAGAAATAAAAAAAAATGTAATTTCATATAAAATTATAATTGTAAAATAAAAAAAAATTATATATAATTGCTGTTTACAAAATGACAAAATTTTATTTTTTCATTATGAACTGCACAAAATTACTCACAAAATTACTTGCATTATCCGTTTTTGCCTTTTTTTCAACAAATATTTTTTCTCAGTCTGTAAGTATAAACGGAACCGGTGATGCACCGGATGCAAGTGCAATACTTGATATGAGCGTTGTAAACAATAAAGGACTGTTAATTCCTAATGTTGCTTTAACAAGCAGTACGGATGCAAGTTCGATTTCTTCACCCGCAAGCGGGTTGATGATTTATAATACCGCAACGGCAGGCGATGTAACTCCCGGATATTATTATTTTAACGGAATATCATGGGAACGCCTTGCAAACGGCAGTTTCATTTTTGAAAACGGAATTACAAAAACCGCAACAGATGCCGTTCGGCTCGGCGGTACACTGTTAGCTGATACAAAAATTGATTTTGATAATTATAATATCAGCTTTGATTTAAGTACTAACGGTCAATTTCGTATTGACAAGGGAGTAACAAACTACATGATTTTTCAAAATGACGGAAACTTAAATCTTACATATAATATTTCTTCCGGCGAATATTACAATTTTGACGGAACTTTCGGAAGTACGGGATACGGCTTCAGAGAAAAAGCCGGTGATTTAGAATATAAAAAGAATACTTCTTCCGATTGGACGGCTTTTCCGGATGCTCCTGCAAACGGACAAACCATGTGGTGGTATAAACCCGACGGGACAACATATATTCGTCCGCAAGGCAATGCAAACGTCAGAGTTTATGATGACGGTGAAACGTACGGGTTTTATTACGACGGAAGTTCAAACCAATACGGCGGTTATTTCGTAACGGCTTCAACAACTACGCCTACAAGTGCCGTAGTCGGTTTTTCCGATGTTCTCGGAAACCAAACATTCGGTTATCTCGGTTACAACGGAACTTACAATTCAGGAAACGGTTTAACAGTTGATGGATCTGCTGTTTACGGAATGGTTGACGATAAAAATCGTACCGCTGTTTTTGGCAGAACAACCAAAGATGCTAATGTTGCCGCAATAATCGGTTATTCAGATCAATGGACTGCCGGTTATTTTTATTCTTTTGACAATGCAACAAGCTCACATTCCGGGCTTTACGGACAATTAACTGTTCCCGTTACAAAATCCGGTTCTCAAACTGCTGTTAAGGGGTATTCCGAATATACCGAAGGAACGGATAACAGGGGCTATACAGTAGGCGGCGGTTTTTACGGAATGGGAAAAACACAAGACTCCGAAGGAATTGATACGTACGCTTATTCAAAAGGAACGGGAACTGTTTCGTGGGGAATAAGAGCCGAAGTTGACACTGCCGAAACTGTTTACGGTATTCAAGTACTTGCCGGAACCGACGGTGTAACCGGTGCCGATAAATGTTGGGGAGTATATTCTAAAGCAAGAACATCCGACGGAAATGCCGTTCTCGGTCTCGGTGCAAATCTCGGTACAATCGTTTATTCCGGTAACGGTGACGGCCTTATAGGCGGCTCCGATAACGGTGTCGGTGTTTTCGGCTATTTTTATGATAATACAAATTCTGCCGCAAACAGCTACGGAATTCTCGGAAATTCTTTAACAACTGCTAATTATTTTTATCATAACGAAACAAGTACAACTGACGGACAATCTGCAATTAAAGCTTATCGTGAAAGTACGGGAAATGTCGGAACAGCTTATACATACGGAAATACAAATCAAGCAATTTCAGCAATTAATGGTACAAGTGAAAATTATACATTTGGTGTTGCAGGTTATTCTGCCGCAACGGTAACAAGAACTGCCGGAGTTTTCGGAAAAGAATACGGATATAATTATTGGGGAGCATTAGGTTATTATAGCAGCAGCAGTAATGATTACGGAGGATATTTTACTAATTATACAACAGGAACAGGAAAAAACAATAAAATAATAGGAATAGGAATAGGAAGCTATGGAAATCTTGCAGGTGCATGGTTCAGAGGAGATGTTTACGGAACAATTACCAAAGGCGAACGTTTTGCCCAATACATCGACGGTAAAACCTACACAAATAATCTTATCGTTTCGCTTTCCGATAACGGCAAAGGAGAAAAAATTCCGACTTACGTTCCGGTTTCAACAACTGCCGATATTTATATGAGAGGTACCGGAAAGCTTTCCGGAGGAAAGGCAACCATTACTTTCGATAAAAAATATTCTGATATTATTTCGGATAAAGTTCCTGTAATTGTTACGGTTACCCCGATAGGAGAGTCTTCCGGTTTACATCTGGAAAGCATGAAATCTTACGGTTTTACCGTTGCGGAAAACAATAAAGGAAAAAGCAATACGCAATTTACATGGATTGCAATTGCCGTAAGAAAAGGATATGAAAACCCCGAAAATCCGAAAGAAGTTTTATCTGCTGATTTCGACCAAAAACTTGATGGGTTTATGTTTAATGAAAATGACACAAAAAATTCCGGACAACCGATGTGGTGGGACGGAAAACAAATTCGCTACGATGCTGTACCGAAAAAAGAAAATCAAAAAATAAAAGAAAGTACAAAAAAATTGCAAATTAAAAATACCGAAAATAAATCAACCAAAAAAAGAGATACAAATTTCAAAGAAAACATACACAAATAAATTTAAATATTCCATTATGAAAAACAAAGGTTTACTTATTTTAATTTCGCTTTTGCTCAATTTATTTTTTTTCGGGCAAACAAATGCACAAAAAGTTGTTCATCCGAATATTGTTAAAAAACCGCTTGGTTTTGCAATTTCAAAACCTTTAAAGGATGCTCCCGTAGTAACCGGTTTTGAAAAACAACAAAAAGAGTTCTATATGAACAGATACGAAGACAGGGAAATAAATCCGAATATAAAACCTCCGGATTTTAAAAATATGCCTGTTGACCCTAATTTACAAACGGAACAAGGTACAATCAGCGGAACAAAAGGTCTTTTGAAAAATTTTGCCGGTCAAACAAGCGGTTCGTATCCGCCTGATTGTAACGGTGCAGTAGGTCCGAATCATTTTTTTCAAGTTGTAAACCTTACGTATGCAATTTATAATAAGTCAGACGGAAGTATTGCTGCAGGACCTTCCAATTTAAATACAATTTTTGACTCGTCTCTTCCCGGTGCCGGCTATAATGACGGAGACCCGATTGTTTTATGGGACGAACATGCAAATCGTTGGTTTTATTCCGAATTTTCCGTAAATCACGGAAACGATTATATGCTGATTGCCGTTTCAACCACTTCCGATCCTACAGGAACTTGGTATTCGTGGTCATACGATGTTGACGATACCCCGGATTACATGAAATTCGGAATTTGGCAAGACGGTTATTATATGGCAACTAATACCAAAGGAAAAAATGATGTATATGTGTTCGAAAGAAATAAAATGATTGTCGGCGACCCGAATCCGCAAATGGTGTCTTTTGTTAATCCTAACAGACCTTCTACTTTTGACGGATTTCATTGTATCCAACCCTTGGACAATGACGGTGATTGGGCACCTTCCGGAACCCCGGGTCAATTTATAACTGTTGCCGACGACGGTCAGGGAAATGCTTCTGACGCTCTTTATATTTATGAATGCCATGTTGATTGGAATAATACTTCTAATTCAACTTTTTCCAGAACACAAACTTTAAATGTAAATTCATTCAGCGGTAATTTTACAAGCGATTGGAAAAATATCCCTCAACCCGGGACATCTCAAAAATTAGATGCAATATCAACCGTTTTAATGTATCGTGCACAATACAGAAATTTTAACGGTACGCAAAAAATCGTTTGTGCTCATACTGTTGCTAAAACATCAACACAAGGTGCAATTCGTT
Source organism: uncultured Draconibacterium sp. (assembly GCA_964500765.1). Taxonomy (GTDB): domain Bacteria; phylum Bacteroidota; class Bacteroidia; order Bacteroidales; family JAADGE01; genus JAADGE01. The sequence goes on along the minus strand of CAZCPV010000111.1, from coordinate 559 downwards.
GGTACGAACTTCAAAATACCGGATCGGGCTGGTCAATAAGGCAACAAGGTACGTATGCCCCTGACGGAGTCAGTCGTTTCGTTCCGTCAATTGCTATGAACGGTCAGGGTACTATAGCTATCGGCTATTCCGTTTCCGACGGAACTTCAACTTATCCGGGTATTCGCTATTGCGGAAGAACGGCAGATGCACCTTTAAATACATTGAATATTGCCGAAACCAATATCTACACAGGTTCTTATTCACAATCTACTTATGAACGCTGGGGCGATTATTCAGGAATGTCGGTTGACCCGAATGATGATAATACATTTTGGTTTACAACCGAATACAAAACAAGTTCATCACACGGAACTCGCATTGCGGCTTTTACAATACAAGGTACAACTTGTACGCCCCCGTCTCAGCAGGCAAGTAATTTTACCGTAAGTTCTGTCGCTGACAATACCGCAACGGTAAATTGGACAAGAGGAAACGGTGATAAAGTTCTTGTTGTTGCTCATCAAGGGGCTGCCGTAAATTCCGATCCCGTTTCGGGAAATTCCTATACCGCAAGTAC
>CAZCPV010000110.1:0-10021 GCA_964500765.1 uncultured Draconibacterium sp. | reverse complement strand
TTTTTAACGCTTGGACACTTTCCGCAGTAATCATTATTATCGGATTCTTTGCCTTCTCAAAATACCTTACCGGCGAATACTTATTTTATTTCAAAGACATCGGCAGCGACAGTATCAACGAAAATTTGCCGGCAATTTCTCACAAAATTGCACTTTTAAAAGAAGGATTTTTCTCAAAATGGACATTTTACAAAGGTGTCGGAGACACATTCATAACACTGCTTCCATCCGAACCATACGGACTTTTCAGGCAATTAATCGACTATATCGGTGCCGAAACAGGCGGAACAAATTTTTTTATTTACGGACGATTTCTGAAAATATTTGTTTTCTATTTTTGGCTTACGGGAATAGTTACCTACCTATATTTCAAGACATTATCTTTTAAAAAATACGTATCGTTTATCGGTGCTTTGCTTATTTCCTTTTCCGGATATATGGTTGTCGGTGCCGGCTGGGGATTTTCTTCGCATATTTTCAAAGCAATATTTTTGCTGTTTGCCTTCGAGCAACTATATTTAAAAAAACGTTGGTATTTTTTCCCCTTTGCCGTAATTTGGCTTTCCGGAAATCCCTTTACCTTGTTCATTTATACGCTTTTTCTTCTTTTATATTCAATTTTCAGATTTTTTCCGGAAAAAAACGGTAAAATCTCAAACTATTTACGCCTTTCGGGGAAAATGATTTTACTCGGCTCGGTCGGGATATTGATGAATTTTTCAAATTTTTTCAAAGCGTTTACAAAAATGTATTTCAGCCCGCGTGTTGCCGGCAACGCATCATACAGCAATATGTTAAGCTCCGGAAAAGATATTGTTGAACACAGAAACCTTGCCGGAACAACAATTCTGCGATTTTTTTCATCCGATATACTCGGTTCCGGAAGCAATTTTCACGGCTGGTTTAATTATCTTGAAGCACCGCTTTTTTATATCGGGTTGCTTACGCTTTTACTTTTTCCGCAAATTTTTATTTACCTCAACAAAAGAAAAAAAATTGCTTTCGGAAGTTTTCTCGGATTTTGGCTGCTCACACTCCTTTTTCCATACCTGCGATATGCTTTTTTGGCTTTTACCGGCGATTATTTTCGCATGGGTTTCGATTTTTTCATTCCTTTTTCTCTCTTATTTTTTGCCCTTTTCGCTTTAAACAAAATTTTAGAAAATCGCAAAATAAACCTGCCGCTTTTGGCGGGAACTCTTCTGATTTTGATTATTTTGCTTTATTTCCCTTACGGAAATATCTCCGCTGCATACATCAACGACAACATCCGAAAAACAGCCCTTATTCTGCTGATTTTATACGCTTTTCTTATTTTCCTGTTATCAAAATCAAACTACAAAAACTTGTCGCAAATCGGAATTTTAATCCTGATTATTATTGAATTATCCTATTTCTCATACAAATCTTACGCCGACAGAGTTCCTGTTACAAAAACCGAATTTAATAAGGATAAAGCCGGTTATGCCGACGGTTCGATAAAAGCCGTTAAATACATAAAATCAATCGACAAAACACCTTTTTTCAGAACCGAAAAAGACTATCAATCAGGCAATTCCATACACGGAAGTTTAAACGATGCCATGGCACAGGGCTACTGCGGCACAACGGTTTATTCATCGTTTAATCAACTGAATTACGTACGTTTTCTCGAAGAATCCGGTTTAATACAAAAAGGCGACGAAACGGCAACACGCTGGATAACCGGCTTTCGCAACTATCCGCTTTTACTGACCTTCGGAAACGTAAAATACCTGCTCTCAAAATCCGAAAATCCCGATTTTCTTAAATTCGGATTTAAAAAAATTGCCGAAAAAAACGGTATTACAATTCTGAAAAACAAATATTACCTGCCTTTCGGATACACTTATGACAAATACATTTCATTCAACGATTATAAAAAATTAACAAATTATAAAATCTCCGTTCAGTCTTTAAATTTGATTTTTCATGACCTTTCAAGAAGCATCCCGCAAACCGAACTCAACACGATTATTGATAAATTAAAACCCCTGCTCGGCAAACAATTTTCCGATATTTCTTCTTTTTCAAATGCCCTTACAAAACAAATCGGTGCCGAAAACAAGAAATATGTATTAACAATTGCAAAATATTCCGTTGATAATTTCAAAAACCAAATTGCACTGTTAAGCGGTTTTGTTTATGAACCGGAAAATACTGTTAATCTTTCCGAATTTAAAAGAATTACGCCCGACGACACAAGCGAAATTATGCCTGCCGAAAAATTTAATTTCGATAGCTACAAACAAAAAACCGATGCACTGAAAGAAGATACATTTCAAATAACAAGTTTCAAACAGTCGAAAATAAAAGGAAAAATAAATCTTTCAAAAACCAAATTGCTGTTTTTTACAATTCCTTACGACAAAGGTTGGAAAATAAAAGTTGACGACAAACCCGAAACCCTGCAAAGAATAAATATCGGTTTTACCGGTATTGTTCTTCCGAAAGGTAAGCATACAATTGAATTACACTATATTCCCCGATATTATTTCGGCACAAATTTGATAACTTGGCTGTCGGTTGCATTATTTTGGTTATATTTGGGGCTGTTTTTCTACAAAAAAAAGTATTTGTCCGAAAAAAAATGATTAGATGGAATTTTAATAAAGAAAACGGTATTTTGGAAGTTACTTATTCTGGACATATAAGTATCGAAGAATTTATCAATTACGGAAACACATTAAAAAAAGACAATTCCCTGCCGAGAGTCTTAAAAATTTTAACAAATGCACAAAATGCAAATTATGATATAAAAAAAACAGAAGAAAAAAATCAGTTAATAATGAAAGAAAATTTAAAACAGCAATTAAAAGCATACACTTTCGTAAAAAATGCCGTCATACATAAAAAACCTGTAGAAACAGCAATTTCTTATACTTTTAAAGAAATATTTTCTTTTGAAAATTACAGTCAAAAAACATTTTACACTCAAGAAGCTGCTTTACGTTGGTTAAATCATCCGTTACAAAAATTTTGATAAAAAAACTAAAAAACTCTTATTCATTCTTGAAATATTTAATTAAAAAATAACCGAATGCAAACAAATCAAGATACATTGAATAAGTGGGTAAACGACTACACCGACGAGCTTTTGTCCCGAGCCGTATATAAAGTTTCGGATATTGAAAATGCCAAAGACCTTGTTCAGGATACTTTTCTTGTCGCATCAAAAAACATCAATTCATTTAAACATAAAAGTAATCCGAAAACATGGTTATTTTCCATTTTAAATAATAAAATTTCTGATTTTTACAGAAAAAAGTACCGGCAAGATACAAAAGTGAATATCGATATTTCTTCTTTCTTTACGGAAACCGGTGATTGGATACCCGAAAAGCAACCGCATACATGGCAAAATTCCGAGAAAAACTTATTGGACGATTTGGCTTTTGTTGAAATTATGAACTATTGCCTCGAACATTTGCCGCATAAATTTAATGCACTTATTAAAATGAAATATTATTCAGAAAAAAATCCGGAAGAAATCTGTCAGGAACTTGAAATCAGCCCGTCTAATATGTGGCAAATAATGCACAGGGCAAAACTCAAATTACGTGAATGTATTGAAAACGGTTGGTTTAAAAATAATTAGAATAATGAAAAAATTAATGCACTTCTTACTTTTATCTTGCCTGAAAGCAACACGTCTTATCGAAAAAAAACTTTATATTCGATTATCACTTAAAGAACGAATTCAATTAAAATTGCATAAATCAATGTGCAATGCCTGCCGATTGTACGATAAACAAACACACATAATTGACGAGGTACTGAAAACAAAAAAGCCCGAATTTCCGAATATTGATATCGAAACTTTCAAGCTGCATATAAAAGACACAATTAATAAATAGATTTTCGAATTAAGCACTTAGTTTAGAATTATCCTTTTTTTCAAACTGTTTAACTGTACTCATTTAACAGCATCAAGTTTATTAAGATATGAGATTCTTCTGTGTGAATCTGTGGTATCTGTGTGAAATATTAATTGCCAACAACATACTTTTTTTACTGAAATTCACTAAAATACATAAAATCAGTCTCATCTTCAACTTTTATGTTGTAAATTTACTGAAATTAAGTTTTTCTTATGCACCTCACAATTTAATACACTGATTATATGACTATTACCTCGAAACCGCTGTTTTTATCAATAGTTTTTGTCAGGTTTTATAATAGTTGCGACTAAAGTTTTGAAATTATTAATTTATTAACTCTTACAAAATTCAAAAAAATGAGAAAATTAACAGTATTATTAATCGTATTATTACCGGTATTTGTTTTCGCACAAACCAAATATGTAACAAAAACCGGTCAGGCAACCATATTTTCGCATACCATAGCAGAAGATATTACCGCAAACAACTACAAAGTTACTTCAACAATCAACACCGAAACCGGCGATATGGTTTTTGTTATTCCGGTTCAATCATTTCAATTTGAAAAAGCATTAATGCAAAAACATTTCAATACGGAAAACTTTATGAACTCCAAAAAATATCCTAAAATCAAATACAAAGGTAAAATCAAAAATTTATCTTCGGTAAATTGGAGTAAAGACGGAAAATACCCCGTAACAGTTGACGGAAACATAACAATAAGAGACGTAACAAAACCGCTTTCGGCAGAAGGAACAATTGAAATAAAAAACGGAACCCTTACGGCATCTTCAGTCTTTATGGTCAAGCATATTACCGATTATCATGTCGGCAAACCGACCAAAAAAAGCAAAGCAAATAATGTGGCGGACGATATTAAAGTAACTTATACCGGAACGTACAAAGTAAAATAACCTTTAAGAAACCCTTTAAGAAGTGCTTAAAGGGTTTCTTATTTCGGAATTTGCATGAAATTAATTCCGCCTGAAAATCCGAATAAAAACTTTTATTCATAGAGAACAAAACCGAAGAAAATCAGTTTAAAATAGTAAAAATCCGAGAATTATTTAAAACAAACTGTCAGAAAACAAACTCTCTCCTGGCTGAATAATCGAAAAAAATCAAAGTGTAAATTTTATTATGAAAATTGATATCCCGAAAAATAATTTAAAAAGAGTTGTAATTATCGGCGGCGGTTTTGCCGGTTTAACATTGGCAAAGAAAATTAATACAAAACAATTCCAAGTTGTTTTAATCGATAAAAACAACTATCATTTATTTCCGCCTCTTCTGTATCAGGTAGCAACGGCAGATTTACCCGAGACTTCAATTGCTTTCCCCTTCAGAAAAATCTTTAAAGACAGAAAGAATTTCTTTTTTCGTATGGCGGAAGTTAAAAATGTAAATAACATAAACAAAACAGTTGAAACATCTATAGGAAAATTAAACTACGACTTTTTGATTATTGCAACGGGCTCAACAACAAACTTTTACGGAGTTGAGGGACTTACAATTCGCTCCATGCCGATGAAATCGATAAGAGAAGCTCTGAATATCAGAAGTATGATTTTGCAAAATTTTGAAGCCGCATTAAGCATAAAAAATAAGCGAAAAAAACAAAGTATAATGAACTATGTCATTGCCGGTGCCGGACCCACAGGCGTAGAACTCGCCGGAGCATTAGGCGAAATAAAACAAAATGTATTGCCGAAAGAATATCCCAAATTAAACAGTGATATGATGCAAATAACCTTAATTCAAGGGGCACAAAGAATTTTACCGGCATTTTCTGAAAAAGCTTCCGAAAAAGCAATGCAATATCTTCAGAAATTAGGCGTAAAAATTCAACTGAACTCAATAGTAACCGATTACTTCGGAGATTATATTCAAACGCATGACAATAAAGATCTTGTCGCTCACACCCTCATTTGGACAGCCGGTGTTATCGGAAACCCGATTGACGGTTTAGAACAAAATATTCAAAAAAACAACCGTCGAATTTCCGTGGACGAGTACAATCGCGTTTTATATAACAACAACATTTTTGCAATCGGCGATATTGCTTTTATGCAACAAGAAAATTATCCCGCAGGGCATCCGATGGTTGCTCAAGTTGCCATACAACAGGCAACAACACTGGCAAAAAATATTCAAAATATTGCAGAAAAAAACCCGCTCAAAAAATTCAGTTACAAAGATAAAGGAGCAATGGCAACAATCGGCAAAAATAAAGCAATCGTCGAAACCGGGAAATTCACATCTTACGGAAGGTTTGCGTGGTATCTTTGGATGTTGGTACATCTGTTGGCTTTAGTCGGATTCAATCATAAAATTAAAGTCTTTTTGGAATGGGCTCGAAATTACTTCAGTAAAACAAGAGGTGTCGAATTAATTTTACATCCTTTTGATTTCGGAAAAGAAAAAAAACAGCGGAAAAAAGAATTAATCGCTCAATAAAACAAATATTATGTCATTCAAAGAAATTGTTGCAGCCGTAGTTAAAAAATCAACCATAAAAGATGCGGTAATCGTTTCGGCGGTTGTAGGTTCAATATTAAATATTGTAAATCAAGGTGATATATTATTTAAATTAGAGTTTGAAAACCTGTCCGCTTTAAAATTAATTCTCACATTTATTGTTCCCTATCTTGTTTCAACCTATTCTTCGGTACGAACAAGACTAACCCTTAATCCCGAAGAAGAATGCAGAAACTTTTAATTTGCTGAATGACAATGCCTACGGAATGATAAAATGGAAACAAGAGGGCTTGGGTTTTGAAAATTTCGGATTAGACTACAATAATCCCGATTTTGTTAAACATGCCGAAAGCTACGGTGCAATAGGACATCGTCCGACATCCGACGAAAATTTCAGAGAAATATTATTAAAATGTTTAAACACAAAAGGAGTTCACCTAATTGATTTATCGGTCGATTATTCTTTGAACCATTCAATTTTAAATGTCCTTCTGAAAGAAAAAACATGTATATTGTAAAATCATAATTTTAATGTAAGCCGAATGAAAACAAAAACTATAATCATTTACGGATTCTTATTTTGGATGAGCGTTAATTCCGTATTTGCTCAAAATAACCCAAACCGCATAAAAACAAATATTCTCGGGCTCTTTACTTTATTTTATGAAAATCAGTTCTCCGAGAAAATGAGTTTACAAGTCGGCTTGCAATACAATCCGAAAAATTTGCCTGCTGAAAACACGCTTGTAAAAAGTATTGCTCCCGAATTAAGATATTATTTTAAATCATTTAATGAAAAAGGCGGCGGAATTTTCGGAGCGGCTTATACGAAATTTTCTGAAACAAATAATACAAATGATTCAGGACACATTGCCGGCATTAATACAATTGCCGCCGGCTTAAATTTCGGATTTTTACATATTTTTAAAAATAATATAACTGCAGAACTCTTTGCCGGTGGGGGGTATAATATTTTTAAAAAAATTGATACCGTTTTTCCCTCGGAATTTCCGGAAAAAAATTATAAATTTGATATTAGAATCGGAATTGGATTGGGATATTCATTTTAAACAAAATACTATGAAACACATTAACAGTATTACTTTTTCAATAATAATTATCAGTTTGTTTGCCTGCAAAAATAACATCGAAATCAACAGACAAGATAATGCCGAAAAACTTGAAATTAACCTTTCCGGAAGTATCCAAAATCCGGCTTTTTCTCCCGACGGAAAAACAATTGTATTTACGAATTTCCGAAAAGGTTACAACAAACCGCCCTCCGACTTATACACCTACAACATTGAAACAAAGGAGCTTAAAGAACTTATTGCCGACGGCAGCAGCAATGTAAATCTGCCCGGCGAATGTTGGAACGGTACATTAAAATCAATACTATTTTCTTCCGACAGAGAACCCCATGATGAAATTTTTCGCATTCCCGAAAACGGAACAACCGGGGACGAAATTAAAATAACAAACCGGCAAGACAGCGTTGCTTTTGAACCGACTTTTTCACCCGACGGCACCCAAATTGTCTTTGAAAGCCATAAATTAGATGAAGAAAAAAACGGTGTAATCACAAAATATAAACTTGACGGTACATCCGGATATCGTATGCTGACCCCTCTCGGTGAAGATTGCAAACAACCGAATTGGTCGCCGAACGGAGATAAAATTTTATACCAAAAAGAAGAAAACGGACAATGGGATATTTGGATAATGAACACCGACGGCACGGAAAAAACCAAAATAACAAATTTTGAAGGCAGTAAAACAGATGCCGTATTTACATCCGACGGTCAATACATTATATTCAGTTCAGACTACGGTGTCGAGTTTGCAAATATTTATAAAACGCCTGTTTCGGGCGGAAGCCAAACACGACTTACAAATTACGAGGGCTATGACGGAGCACCCGCAATTTCGCCCGACGGAAAAACATTAATTTTTGAAAGTTCGGAAAAAGATCCCGACAAAAGCAAAGGCACAAGTCTTTGGATATTAAAATTATAAGAACAATATAAAAAATAATAGTATGCTGAAAGTAACATCACCCTACGACCGCAGTCTTATAAAAGAAATTCCTCTTGCAAAAGAAGAAGACATTGAAAAAGCTCTTACAATTGCCTATGATTTATTTCAAAATCAATTAAACCGGATACCGGCACACGAACGAATTGCAATTTTGGAACGTACTGCCGAAATTATGAAAACTCGTGTTGAAGAACTTACAAAAATTGCCGCACAAGAAGGCGGAAAACCCTATCAAGACAGTAAAGTTGAAGTCCTCCGTGCAATTAACGGCGTAAAACTTGCCGCCGAACATATTTCACAAATCAAAGGCGAACAAATCCCCATGGGACTTACAAAAGCATCCGAAAACAGAATGGCATTCACAACACGCGAGCCAATCGGTGTGGCAGTTTCCGTAAGTGCCTTTAATCACCCATTAAATCTAACTGTTCATCAGACTGTTACGGCAATTGCAGCCGGCTGTCCGGTAATTATAAAACCGGCATCAACAACACCTTTATCTTGCCTCAATTTTGTCGAAATTTTAAAAGAAGCCGGTTTGCCCGAAGGTTGGTGCCAAGTTACTGTTTGCAAGAATGATATTGCCGAAAAATTAGTAACCGATAAGCGGGTAAATTATTTTTCATTTATCGGATCTTCAAAAGTCGGCTGGTATTTACGCTCAAAACTGTCGCCCGGCACGCGTTGTGCATTGGAACACGGCGGTTCTGCACCGGTTATTGTCGAAAAAGATGCCGATTTTTCGGAAATGATACCCGCATTAATCAAAGGCGGATTTTATCATGCCGGGCAAGTTTGCGTATCGGTGCAACGTGTTTTTGTACATGAAGATATTTGCGATGATTTTGCAAAACAATTTTCCGAAAAGGCAAGCAAACTCATTGTCGGCAACCAAATGAATGAAAAAACCGAAGTCGGTCCGCTGATTTCTCCTCATGAAGTTAACCGTGTTGAAGAGTGGGTAAACGAAGCCGTTGAAGGCGGAGCAAAACGCTTAACCGGCGGAAAACGAATTTCCGACACCTGTTATGAACCCACTGTATTGTTAAATCCTCCGGCAAATGCCAAAGTTTCAACCTTAGAAATTTTCGGTCCCGTTGTTTGCATTTATTCCTATTCCGACAGAGAAAAAGCGATTGAAACAGCAAACAGTTTGGATGTGCATTTCCAAGCATCCGTTTTTACAAAAAACATCGATATTGCTTTGGATACGGTGAAAAAACTTAATGCAACAGCAGTTATGGTGAACGACCATACGGCTTTCCGAGTTGACTGGATGCCTTTCGGCGGAAGAGACAACAGCGGTATCGGAATGGGCGGTATCCCCTACACCATAAACGAAATGACAAGAGAAAAGTTGATGGTAATTAAAAGTACTGTTTTATAAGTCGGGAGACCCTGCGAGTTTAAAAAACTACAGGGTCACTTTTTTTTAAAAGATTGTCAGGATTTCATTTTTCAACGACTTATTTTTCGGAATCAAACTTACCAACTAAAACAGTATTGCATAAAACACCCGATTGTCAGCCGACTGACACAAAAACATAATTATTGAAAATTATAAAATTTAAACAAATGAAAGTCAGAAGAAATTTTATCGTATTATC
>CAZCPV010000109.1:8384-10029 GCA_964500765.1 uncultured Draconibacterium sp. | reverse complement strand
TCTGTCGCAACGAACAATACCGCCGAAAATATTAAGCAAAATTGCCTTTACGTTTTTTTCTTGTAAAATAATTCTGAAACCGGCTTCGACTGTTTCGGCATTTGCCGTACCGCCTACATCAAGAAAATTTGCAGGTGAACCGCCCGACATTTTAATAATATCCATGGTTGCCATTGCCAATCCGGCACCGTTTACCATACAACCGACATTTCCGTCAAGTTTAATAAAATTCAAATTGTATTTTCCCGCTTCAACTTCTGCCGGATCTTCTTCCGTTAAATCTCGCTTTTCTGCCAAATCTTTATGTCGAAAAAGGGCATTATCATCAATATTTACTTTTGAATCAACCGCTAATATTTTACTGTCGGATGTTTTTAAAACAGGATTTATTTCAAATAACGAAGCATCCGACGCTTCGTATGCTTTATATAATGAAGTAACAAATCTTGTCATTTCTTTAAAAGCATTGCCTTCCAATCCGAGGTTAAAAGCAATTTTACGTGCCTGAAAAGGCAACAAACCCGTTTTCGGGTCAATTTCTTCTTTATGAATAAGATGCGGCGTTTTATCGGCAACGGTTTCAATATCCATTCCGCCTTCGGTCGAATACATAACGGTATTTCTTCCGCTTGCTCTGTTCATCAAAACACTCATATAAAACTCATCGGGTTCCGATTCGCCCGGATAATAAACATCTTGTGCTATTAAAACTTTATTAACTTTTTTGCCTTCCGGTCCGGTTTGATGTGTTACCAATTGCATTCCGATAATTTTTCCGGCAAGTTCTTTCACTTCGTCCAACGATTTGGCAAGTTTTACACCGCCGCCTTTACCTCTTCCGCCGGCATGTATTTGTGCTTTCACAACCCACCAACCGGTTCCGGTTTGTTCTTGTAATTTTTTTGCGGCTTCCACAGCTTCATCAGGAGTATTTGCAACAATACCTTCCTGAATTCTTACGCCGAAACTTTTCAGAAGTTCTTTACCTTGATATTCGTGTAAATTCATTACTTTTGTTTTATATTTTTATAAAGATATGTTAATTTTTCGATGCCCCAAATGTAGTTTTTTTATTCAAATTTAAAAAACCGGATATTATATTCTTTGACATGTTTTTTATTTTAATATTTTTTACTTTTGCAACTTTCTAATTTTCAACAATAAAAATGAGAAAATTAAAAAATAATGAACTCGGAAGAAAAACGGCGGAAGAATTTAAAAAATCCGTAAAAATTCCGATTACCGTAGTTTTGGATAATATCAGAAGCATGAATAATATCGGTTCGGTTTTCAGAACTTCGGATGCTTTTTTGATTGAAAAAATATTACTTTGCGGCATAACGGCAAAACCGCCGCATAACGATATTCGCAAAACAGCACTCGGTGCAAGTGAAACCGTCGATTGGAAATATTACGAAAAAACCGAAGATGCGATAAGCGAATTAAAAAATAAAAACTATAAAATATTGTCAATAGAGCAAGCAGAAAACAGTATTATGCTGCAAAATTTTACTGTTGAAAGAAATACAAAATATGCCCTTATTTTCGGAAATGAAGTTAAAGGTGTTCAACAAAAAATTGTAGATATGAGTGATTATTGTATTGAAATTCCGCAGGAAGGGACAAAACATTCTTTAAATATTTC
>CAZCPV010000109.1:3733-8284 GCA_964500765.1 uncultured Draconibacterium sp. | reverse complement strand
ATTCAAAATTTCTTTTTTATGGGAATAGCCGGCGACGGAATGAGCGCTGTTGCCCAATATCTGGCAGGCACGAGTAAAAATGTTTCCGGTTCCGACAGGCAATTCAACAAAGGAGAGAAAACTTTCAGGCAAAAACAATTAGAAAAAGAAAATATAAAATGCTTTCCGCAAGATTCATCCGGCTTAACCGATGATACGGAACTTGTTGTAATATCCTCTGCCGTAGAACCGACCGTACCCGAGTATCAAACCGCTTTGCAAAAAAATATTCCCGTTGTTATGCGTTCCGATTTGCTTGCCGCAATTAGCAAAACAAAAAAAACAATTGCCGTAGGCGGAACATCCGGAAAATCAACCGTATCCGCCATGATTTTTCATATTATGAATTTTGCCGGACTGCAACCTTCGCTGATAACCGGTGCCGGCTTAATCGATATTCAAAAATTCGGAAAAATAGGAAATGCCGTTGCCGGAAAAGGAGAATATCTGATTACGGAAGTTGACGAATCAGACGGTTCAATCATTAAATACCGTCCGCATATAGGAATAATTTTAAATATTGAAAAAGACCATAAAGAATTATCGGAATTATCGGAATTATTCAAAAATTTTGCACAAAATTCCGAAAATATAATTGTAAATAACGATAATGAACGAACCGCAAAATTATCCGTCAGAAAAAAAAATAATTTTGGATTTTCTCGAAGTTCGGGATTTAGAATAAGTAATTTTAAACAAGTAGGTTTTGAAATTATTTTTACGATAAACGGTATCGATTTTAAAATTCCGCTCTTAGGAAAACACAATGCCGAAAATGCGGCAGCGGCAGTTGCTGCCTGTGCCCTTTGCGGAATTCCCGAAGAAACGGCGGCAGATGCTCTGAAATCCTACAAAGGTATATTCCGAAGACATCAAATAATAGAAGACAAAAACGGGATAACGCTTATTGACGATTATGCTCATAATCCGGCAAAATTAGCGGCTTCGATAAGAGCATGTCAATTTCACGGCAGACGATTAATTGTTTGGTTTCAACCGCACGGATACAAACCGACCCTGTTTTTGCGTAACGAATTTATAAACGAAACAGCATCTGCTTTAAGAGATGAAGATGAAATTTGGATGTCGGAAATTTATTATGCCGGCGGTACCGTTAACCGAAATATAACTTCCGATGAATTGATACAGGCAATAAGACAAAAAGGCAAAAAAGCATTTTTTATAAAAGACAGGGAATTTTTTCCGTACAAAATAAAAAATGAATTGAAATACGGCGATATTATCCTTTTAACCGGAGCAAGAGACCCGTCTCTTAAAAATTTTGCCGAATTTGTAAAAGAAAAGTTTTTTTCGTAACAAATTAGATACTTAAAATGAAAAGATATAAAAAGTTTTAATTTTTTATGCAAGTTCAAAATGAGAATCAGAATTAAAATCTATACTCATTTTTACTTTTGCTTTTAATGCGGAGAATACTCTCATTATTGTAGAAAATCTTACATCTTTGGTATTATTTTCTATTTTTGAAATTTGAGCTTTCTGCACTCCCATAAGTTTTCCTAATTCTTCTTGTGTCATATTTTTTTCTTTTCTTGCTTTCCTTATCATTTCACCGAGAATATCTGTTTTTAATTCAAACTCAAATAATTCTCTCTCTGTTGAACCTTTTTCACCGATATATTTGTCGGTTAATTCTTCTAATGAATATGTTTTCATATTTTTTGTCCTCCTTTTTTTTGTTTGAAGTACTCATTTCTTATTTGTTCAGCTTTTTCAATTTCTCCTTTGGGTGTTTTTTTAGTCTTTTTTATAAATCCGTTGGATGATATTACCAAAGTTTTTGTTTTATTTGTTTTATCCCAAAATGCAAAAAGTCTGATTTGTTTTGATAAATATTTTGTTCTGAATTCCCAAATTTCATTTGTCAATTTTTTAAATAATTCAGGATTATTTACTTTTTTAGATTTCCAGATATTAAAAATTACTTTCTTCCTCGTTTTATCATCAAGTTTGTCAAGAAATAGTTTTGCTTGCTCCAAAAATATTACCTCAAATTTATCCATTCATTTTTTACTGCAAAGATAATATAAATTTCCCGAAAAGGAAACAAAAAAATACAAATTATTGTTTATCAAATTACCGGGAACAAATTATCTGTTTGAATTAGGCACTTACTTAATATTTGTCTGTTTTTGTTAAAATATTTAATGACATTGATTTAGCTCTGTCAGCTTATTAAAAATGTAGGATTTTTCTGTGAAGATCTGTGAAATCTGTGTGAAATTTGAATATTAAATGCGGTTATTTATTAAGACTCTTTGGTCTTGCTTAAGTGCCTGATTCAATTATCTGTTTACTACGGTAAAATAAGAAACAGAATCGGAATAAGTATTCCCAAAAGAATATAAATTCCGCCTCTGCCCCATACTCCTTTTTTGCCTCTTACCATAAACAGAGAAGTAAGAGCAAACAAAATCAAAGCACCGGCAAAAATATCCGAAAACCAAGTCCAGCGTTTATTCGGATTGTAATGCAAATAATTTACTTCAAAAAACAGAGGTCTTTTTCGTACAAATTCTGCCGTAACATCTCCCGTTTTCGGAATAATACTGACAGTTGAACGCCCGCTTAAATAAATTCTCAAAACAGAATTTCTCTCAACATAATTGTATGTTTTATAAGTATCTTCGGAATTTAATTGCGACAAAAGTTTCTTTATCTTGGGTTCGGAAATTTTTTCTTTTGAAAAATCCTCGTCGGTGTGCATTTTTTTTATCGTAACAATAAAATTTGGATTCCAATCTTTTAAATGGTTTAAAGCAATACCCGAAATACCGTAGATTATTGTTGTCCCGATAAAAAAGAAGCCGATATCACGATGCAATATGCGGCTCCACTTTCTTAATTGTTTCATAATAAAACATATAAAACTTTCCGAATAATATAATCCGGAAAGTCTGTAAGAAAAAATATTTTTTACTTTTCTTTATCTTCTTTTAAAGAAACAAACTTCAAAGAATAATTTGCAAAATATTCTTTTCCCGATTTTTTAAGAGAATCCTGCATCATTTTAACATATTTTACCATCTGTTCCATCTGCTCTTTATTCACTTCATTATCTTCTCCGGTACTTCCTTCTTCATGTTTTAATTTTTCTGCCAAATAAGCAGAATCAACACGCTCTTCTTCAACAATTCCCGTAACGGTAACTTTACTTCCGGATAATGCTTCGTCAAAACGATTATCGTTAAAAACATGCAAATTATAATCTCCGTCAACAAGCAATAACTTTTTACCGCCGTGCTTACATACATGGTCAACAATTCCCTCAACGGCAACTTCTTTTCCTACAAAATTTCCCGCAAGAGAATCAAAATTCGTAAGTGAAAGTTTTGTAAGTTCGTTTGTTTTAATTTCCGTTGTATCACTCGGATTTGTCGAATTGTTATCATCATTTCCGCATGCCGCAAAAAATAATACCGTAATACTGAATACTAAAATCTTTTTAATCATAATTAATAATTTTCGGTTTAAAATTTTGTGCATAGATAAATATTTTTTCATAATTCAACAAGTATTATTTTATGTTATAAATCAAAAATAAACTTGTAAAATTTTCGAACATTATATTCAGTCGAAAAATTGTTTCATTTAAAATACATAATTTGCAGATAAATAAAAAATGTTTAATTTCGACCGTTATAAATATTCTGATAAACTAAAATTATGTTTCATTCAAAAATTATAGGTGTAGGGCATTATGTCCCCGAAAAAATTGTAACAAACCATGATCTGGAAAAACTGATGGATACTTCCGATGAGTGGATACAGGAAAGAACCGGAATAAAAGAACGTCATTTTTACGACCCGCCCGAAAAGGGTTCTACGGCAAAAATGGCTTACAAAGCATCCTTACTCGCTTTAAAACGAGCAAATTTAACTTCCGATGATATTGATGCAATTGTATTTGCAACATTAAGCCCCGATTATTATTTCCCCGGCAGCGGTGTATTGTTACAACACATGTTGGGTATGGGAACAAAACCGGCATTGGATGTAAGAGCACAATGTTCCGGATTTATTTATGCCCTTTCCGTTGCCGATCAATTCATAAAAACCGGAATGTATAAACGAATTCTTGTTATCGGTTCCGAAACGCAAAGTATTGCATTAGACTTAACAACCCGAGGAAGAGGTATGGGCGTATTATTCGGAGACGGAGGCGGTGCTGCCGTTCTTGAAGCAACCGAAGAAAAAGGAAAAGGTATTTTATCGACACACCTTCACTCGCAAGGCGAATTTGCCGATGTTCTGTGTATTCGCGAACCCGGCACAAACGAAAAAGGACAGGCAGTATATGAAGGAATGTATAAAGAACACGAAAGAATAAATCCGCAAATGGAGGGTCAATTGGTATTTAAAAATGCCATAAAGAGAATGCCGGAAGTTACGAATGAAGCTCTTGCAGCAAATAATCTTACAACCGAAGATATTGACATGTTTTTACCGCATCAGGCAAATTTGCGTATTTCGCAAATGGTTCAAAAATTT
>CAZCPV010000109.1:0-3723 GCA_964500765.1 uncultured Draconibacterium sp. | reverse complement strand
CATTCAAAAATACGGAAATACCACGGCGGCAACTTTACCCATTCTTTTAAGCGAACTTTGGGAACAAGGCAGAATAAAAGAAGGACAATTATATGCTTTGGCTGCTTTCGGAAGCGGTTTTACTTGGGCATCCGCTCTTATAAGGTGGTAGTTTATAACATTTATTTTTTTAAAGAAAGGGCTGTTTTTACAGTCCTTTTTTTATCTTTGCAAACTTATTTTTCCTGAAATGAAAAAAGAAGATGTTCCGCAATACGATGAAAATTTACTGAACGGTATAAAAGAAATTCAATATGCCGTTGATGAGAACGGAAACTATACCGAAGTAAAAAGTCCCGGTTGGGAACCGAAAAATATTGCATTAAAGCAAGCACTTAATCTTGCTGATGAAATAATTGAAGATGCACGCCTGCAAGTTCTCGAAGGGAAAAAAAGTCCGCTGTTTTTTTATATGCACTTAAAACAAATGGATTTAAAAATCCTGAAAGAAGAAAGCGGATTTCCGAAATTCAGAATAAAAAGACATTTCAACCCTGCTGTTTTCAAAAAATTAAATAACAAGATTTTAACTAAATATTCCGATATTTTCGGAATTTCAAAAAAAGAATTACTTAAAGTTCCCGAAAAACCGGTTAAAGCACTTGAATACAATTTCGGTTTTAAACTGAACAACTGACGAGCCCGATTTTACTAACTTCAATTTTCAACAAAAAATTTTGGATAATATAATAAACTTTAAACATAAAATGTCGGCACACTGCGAAAACGGCGTTACGGCAAATTTGCTCAAATTTCACGGAATTGAGCTTACGGAACCGATGATTTTCGGTATCGGCTCGGGTTTGTTTTTCTTTTACATGCCTTTTTTAAAAATGAACGGTATTCCGGTAACATCATTCAGACCTATGCCCGGAACAATATTTAAAAGAGTTACCGCAAGATTGGGAATAAAAGTTGAAGTGAAACAATTTCGAAATGAAGAAAAATCAATGCAGGAATTGGATATTCTGATAGAAAAAGGAATTCCGGCAGGTATGGTGGTCGGTGTTTACGATTTAAGCTATTTTCCTCCGGCATACCGTTTCAGATTTAATGCACACAATATAATTGCCGTCGGTAAAAAAAACGACACCTATTATATAAGCGACCCGATAATGGAAAAAATCGAAACCTTAAACTATGAAGATTTACTGAAAACACGTTTTGCAAAAGGAACATACAAGCCCAAAGGCAAATTATATTACATTAAACAAGTTCCCGAAAGTTACGATATAAATTCGGCAATTATAAAAGGTATAAAACATACCTGTAAAGATATGTTGACCATTCCGTTTCCCTATGCCGGCTTAAAGGGAATAAAAACTTTGGCAAAACACATACAAAAATGGCCTGATAAGCTCGGCAAACGCAAAGCAAAATTATACCTCGGGCAAGTGGTGCGTATGCAGGAAGAAATCGGAACGGGCGGTGCCGGTTTCCGGTTTTTATATGCTGCTTTTTTGCAGGAAAGCTCCAAAAAACTGAACAATCCGGAGCTTAACGAAATTTCGGAACAAATGACCGAAGTCGGCGATATGTGGCGAGAATTCGGTATTGCCGCCGGACGTATTTTTAAAGACAGGTATCCCGGAAATAATCCCTACGGTGAAATTTCCGAACTTTTATTAAAAATTAAAGATGAAGAAGAAAAAACATTTCAAAACTTAAACTCAATTGTAAAAACCATAAAAATTTAACCCGTAAATTATAAAAATAACGTTAATTTACTTTTAACTTTCACCTTTTAACTTTTTACTTTTAACTAAAAAGATTGGTAAAACTCGAAAACATATCAAAAATATATAAAGGTTCAACCGAATTTGCCGTAAACGGAATTTCTTTAAGCATAAACAAAGGAGAAATTTTCGGTTTGCTCGGAACAAACGGTGCCGGTAAAACCACTGTTTTTTCGATGCTGTGCGGTCTGTTTCCGCCGACTTCGGGCGAAATTTACATCAATAATTTATCCGTAAGAACACAAATTTCGGAAATAAAGAAAATAATCGGCATCGTTCCGCAAAATATTGCCCTCTACCCTACACTTACGGCAAAAGAAAATCTTGTTTTTTTCGGTAAAATGTACGGATTAAAAGGAAAAACCTTGTATAAAACTATTGAAAATCAATTAAATATTTTCGGACTTACAAAATTTGCCGACAAAAAAATAAAAACCTATTCCGGCGGAATGAAAAGACGCATTAATTTAATTGCCGGAATTTTACATAATCCCGAATTGTTGCTTCTCGACGAACCGGCCGTGGGTATTGATGCCCGTTCGAGATTGGAAATTATGCAGGAATTGAAAAAAATAAACAAAAAAGGAACTACGATTATTTACACTTCTCATTATCTTGAAGAAGCCGAAAAATTTTGCTCGGATATTGCAATAATAGAAAAAGGTAAAATTTTAAGCAAAGGCAAACCGGCTGAATTGATAAAAGAGAATAAGCATAAAAATCTTGAAGATTATTTTTTTGAACTTACAGGAAATAAAAACTGAATAATGTTTAAACTGAAGGCATCGGTAATAAAAGAATTTCTTATTTTAATAAGGGATATTCCCGGATTAATCATATTATTTGCTATGCCCGTTGCCATGATAATTGTTGTTACTTTGGTGCAGGACAGTACTTTAAAAAGCATAAGCGAAAGTAAAATAAAAATACTTTACATTGATAACGACAAAGATATTTTAAGCGAATCATTAAAAGACGGTTTGCTGAAATCCGAAGTTTTTGATATTGACACGGTTATAACAAAATATTCGCAGGCAAAAAAAGAAGTGGCAAAAGGCAAATACAAAATTGCAATTATAGTTCCCGAAGGAGCAAGTGATACAATCAGAAAAAATATAAAACCCGTGGTTTTGAATTTTTTCAATTCTCAAGCGAACAAGCAAAATGGTGATTTCCGTAAACTTGAAATTCAAATTCTTACCGACCCTACCCTTAAAAACACCTTCAGGCAAACAGTAATTTCAAATTTGCAAACCTACACTTCAAAAATTGAGACACAAATTCTGTTTAAAATTCTTGCCGAACAACTTGAAGAAATAACCGGCAGAAAACCCGATTTACTTGATAAGCCCATTGAAACAATTACTTTTAAAGAAACTTTTGCCTACGAAAAAGAAACAAGCATAAAACCGAATTCAACACAACACAATGTACCGGCATGGACTATGTTTGCCATGTTTTTTATTGTTATACCCTTGGCAGGCAATATGATACACGAAAGAGATAACGGCAGTTTTTTCAGATTATTGACAATGCCGGGCAGCTATTTCACCGTAATTTCGAGTAAGGCAATCGTTTATTTGGGCATAGCATTTTTGCAATTTATATTAATGATTCTGTCCGGAATTTTTATTCTGCCTTTGTTCGGTTTGCCGGTATTAAATCTCGGAACCCATCCGTTTGCATTAATACTCACGGCTTTATCTTCCGGTTTAGCTGCCGTCGGCTACGGAATACTTGTAGGAACAATGGCTGAAACACACGAACAAGCAGGCGTTTTCGGCTCGGTTTCGGTAATTATCTTGGCATCACTCGGCGGTATATGGTTTCCCGTTTATGCCATGCCTTCTTTTATGCAAAAAATAAGCATTATTTCACCTTTGAACTGGGGACTCGAAAGTTTTTACGATATTTTCCTGAAAAACGGAACTCTTACCGATATTTTTCC
>CAZCPV010000108.1:8768-10091 GCA_964500765.1 uncultured Draconibacterium sp. | reverse complement strand
TTCTTCTTGCCATAATTTTTGAATTAATTAGTGATTATTTTTGATATTTGACTTTTGATTATACAGAATATTGATATTCATGGTTCTACAAACAATTATATTTTAAATATATGCTCTTATTTTTTTAATTTTATTTCATTCTCTTTATTCAGTTTGTTCTCTTTGCATGCAAGTTCGTTAATTGTATTTATTACTTTGTAAAAAGTTTGCATATCTTTTTTAGAAATTTTTGCAATTACTTTTTTATTAAAGTCAATAAGAATTTTTTTTACCAGTCTTCTTTTTTCAACACCTTCATCGGTAAGAAAAATTTTCATTACTCGTTTATCCTGCTCGTCAACTTCTTTAAAAATTAATTTTCTTTCTTCCATATTTTTTATAACACGACTTAAACTTGTGGCTTCCATTCCCAGCCGTTGAGCAATTACGGTTGCGGGAGTTCCTTCTTTGTCGATATGAACGAGAATGTATGCAACTGTTTGAGATGTATCGTGTTGCGATGCAATTCTGTTGTACATTTTTGTTAAAGAATGCCAAGCACCTTTTATGTAAAAATCAATAGTTTCAGAAAGTTTCATTTTAAAATAATATTATGCACGCATTGCAAATATACAAAAAATATTATGCACGTCAAGCATTTTTTAATAAATTTTATTAAAACCGGGAATAATTATTTTTCTTTGTATCAATATTCGGTAACAAATGACGGAAATTTCACATCTTACATTAAGTTTTAAAAATGAAAAAATTTTTGATGATTTTTCTCTTTTGATTAAAAAAGGAGAAAAAATTGCCCTTTCCGGAGAGTCGGGAAAAGGAAAAACGACTTTATTAAACTTAATTGCCGGATTTTTTCCGAATTATCGAGGGAAAATAACTGTTTTCGGCAAAGAATTAAATTCAGCAAATATTTCGGAAATCAGAAAAACTATTGCATGGTTGCCCCAAGATACATCAATTGCCGTTAAAACCGTAAAAGAATTATTTTTTTCACCCTTTAATTTTGCTTTAAATAAGAATAACAAGCCGAGTTCAAATGAACTATCAACCATATTTTCGGAATTTGCATTAGATGAAAATTTATTGACTAAAAAAACAAATGAAATCTCGGGCGGGCAAAAGCAAAGAATATTACTTGCAAGTTGTTTATTGTTGAAAAAACCATTGTTGCTGCTTGATGAGCCGACTTCCGCATTGGACGAAAAAATAAAAAAGAAAATTACGGATTATATTTTAAAACAAGAAGATTTAACCGTGATTGCCGCTACGCATGATGATTATTGGAAAAATAAATCGGATAAAATTGTTGTGTTGTGATTGAGG
>CAZCPV010000108.1:0-8668 GCA_964500765.1 uncultured Draconibacterium sp. | reverse complement strand
AGATTAAACAGGATTAATGAGAAATGGAAAAAGTTATTGACATAAATTATTTTGAGCTGTTTACCGGCTATGCTTTAATGTTGATTCCTGTTTTTGCACTTTGGTATTATAAAACGGGACTTGTAAAGGATACCCTAATTGCAACGGCAAGAATGACCGTTCAATTATTATTGGTCGGTTTGTATTTAGAGTATATCTTTAAATTAAATAATGCCCTGATAAATATTTCATGGGTTGTTTTGATGTCGATAATTGCCTCATATACAATAATTCGCAGAAGCGGTCTAAAAATGAAACTGTTTTTTATTCCGGTTTTGCTTTCCGGAATTATAAGTATTGCAATTACGGATGCCTATTTTCTCGGCTTTGTCGTTAAACTGAATAATATTTTTAATGCCCGATATTTTATTCCCGTAACCGGAATGTTGCTCGGAAATACCATAAAAAATGTTGTAATTGCTGTTGATGCTTTTTACAAACGAATTGATGAAGAGGAAAATTATTACCGTTGGCATTTGGCAAACGGTGCAACAAAAAAAGAAGCTCTTTTGCCTTTTATGCGAGATGCTCTGCGTGTTGCTTTTAATCCGATGATTGCCACAACGGCTATTATGGGGTTAATTTCCTTACCGGGAATGATGACGGGGCAAATTTTGGGCGGCAGCAACCCGAATATTGCCGTAAAATATCAAATAATGCTTTTGATTACGATTTTTTCTTCTGCAGTTTTAAATGTGGTTTTAACAATTTTCTTTTCCAATCGAATTGCTTTTGATGCTTTTGATAATTTAAAAAAAGGGATTTTCAGAAAATAATATTTTACCGTTTTAACTTGATTGGCAAAAAATAATTTTGTAATTTTGTATAATTACATGAATTGAGTCTTGTAATTTCATATAATTACATTATATTTAAAATTCTGCAAACAAAAAACTATGTTAATTAAAAGAACCATACAAGATAAAATAGAAAAATATCTTTATTCCGATTCCGGAAAACAAGTTATTGTTATATACGGTGCAAGACAAGTCGGTAAAACAACTCTGGTAAAAGAAATTATAAAGACTTACAGAGGCAGGGCGGAATATTTTAATTGTGATTATTTTGATGTTCAACAAACATTTTCGTATAAAAATGCCGGAAATTTACCTCCGGAATTTAAAAACACAAATCTCTTAATTTTAGATGAAGCCCAAAGAATAAAAAACATAGGTATTGTATTAAAAATTTTAACTGACGAGAACAAAAATTTAAAAATTATAGCAACGGGTTCTTCAAGTTTTGAATTATCAAATGAAATTAACGAACCTTTAACCGGCAGAAAAAAAGTTTACACTCTTTTTCCTTTGTCTTTTGAAGAATATACTCGGAATTTGAATTTTATTGAACAAAAAAGAATGTTGAATAAAATTTTGCGTTTTGGCTTATATCCCTCAGTAATAACCAACAACGAAGAAAACGGAACGGAAAATTTAAAAGAAATTACAAGCAGTTATTTGTTCAAAGATATTTTCACGTTTCAAGAATTAAAAAAACCCGAACTGTTTTTAAATTTACTGAAACTTCTTGCTTTTCAAATCGGAAATGAAGTTTCTTATACCGAATTAGCCGGGAAACTACGAACAGATCAAAGCATTGTGCAGAAATATATTCGTTTATTGGAAGACAGTTTTATTATATTCAGACTTCCCGGATTAAAACGAAATTTAAGAAACGAAGTCGGAAAAAGCAGAAAAATTTACTTTTGGGATTTGGGCATACGAAATATGCTTATTCAAAATTTAAACACCCTTGATTTCAGAAATGATATCGGAGCTCTCTGGGAAAATTTTTGTATTTCGGAACGTTTAAAAAAATTACATTATTATTACAGAACATTGTTTAATACTTATTTTTGGCGAACCTACGAACAAAAAGAAATTGATTATACGGAAGAAAGAAACGGAATATTTTATGCTTATGAAATAAAGTATAATCCGAATAAAAAAGCTAAATTTCCCGAACTTTTTAAGCAAACTTATCCGAACAGTCAATTCAGGGTAATTAATACGGATAATTTTAAAAGTTTTATTACCGGTACGGCTGATTTTTAACAATTAAAACCGTTGCATAAGCAGCAATTCCCTCTTCTCTTCCGGCAAAACCGAGTTTTTCGGTTGTTGTGGCTTTTACGGAAATATCTTCATCGGAGATTTGCATTGTTTCTGCAAGTATTTTTTTCATTTCGGGAATATAATCTTTGATTTTCGGTTTTTGCAAAACAATTGTGCTGTCGATATTGCTTATTTCATAACCTTTTTCTCGAACAAGTTGCATGACATTTTTCAACAGAATTTTGCTGTCGATTCCTTTGTATCTCTCGGAAGTATCCGGAAAATGAAAACCGATGTCTCGCAAATTTGCCGCACCGAGCAAAGCATCGCAAACAGCATGAATAAGAACATCGCCGTCGGAATGCCCGAGACTGCCTTTGGTGTGCCGGATTTCAATACCGCCGAGAGTTAAAGGTCTCCCTTCTGCCAATTTATGTACATCGTAGCCGATACCGGTTCTTATTTTCATTATTTTTTTATAAAAAACTTTGCCAAAGTTTTGAGCTTTGGCAAAGCTGTATTTTAAAATAAGTTACAGTCCTAATTTTTTTCTGATATTTTTCGGAATACCGTTTTTATTTACCATAATATCCGTAGTTTGCAACATTACAAATGCTGCCGAAGCATAAAAATATCCTTTATATTTTGAATTAGTTCCCCACGAATTTTTTACAATATAATATTTTGTACCGTTTTGGTCGTGTGCAATACCGATAATGTGCATTCCGTGATCATCGGTAGTTTCTTGACTGTCAAACTTTTCCTGACGTAATTTTTGCGTAATTTTCTTTTCCTGAACGGGCCCTTTTTCGGAATAAATTTGTTTTTGTCGTTCTCTTTCGGTTAATTTTTCCCATTTTGCTTTTTCCAAACCGCTGAGATTCTCAATATCCGTTTCCGGAATAACGGCAACACCTTTATTATACATAAATCCTTTTGTGCTTACATCGGCACCCCAAGCAATTGTATAGCCGTTTTTTAAAGAATAATCAAGAACTTGCTCAAATTCGTTCAGCGGTAAATTATATACTTTGTCGGAAAGCCAATTATCGGGCACTTCCAAAATAAATTTTTCATAAAAAGGATGGTGGGTAAACGAGCTGATTTCGACATAATCACCGGGTTTTAAACCGCAATAATCATCGGCAAAAGTGCGAGGTGTATATTCTTTTCCTTTGTAGGTAAATTTTTCGGGAAGTTGTCCGAGATAGGTATCCACAATTGCATCGTATGCTTTTCCCCAAGCCGGCGTAATGGTTTTATTTTTGTTTTTTATAACACCGTCAACAAAGTCTTTTAACACTTCATCCAATTCGCCGTGAACATGTTTTTTTGTTCCGTAATGCAGTCCGGTATAGATTTCCTCCGGTACCAATCCGTATTTTTTCAGCACATAAGTATCATCGTGAAAAGCACCGCCGCCGCCGAAATTAATATGCCCTTGCATTCTTACGTCTAATCGTGCTTTATCTTTATAGCAGTGATTTACAACGAACATTTCGGATAAATTAACGGAATCTTTTCCTTTTCTGAGCATTTCGGATTCAAAAAATGACAAACCCGAGAAGCTCCAACAAGTTCCGGAGCGGTATTGGTTTTTTACACTTGTTACCGGTAATCTAAAATCTTCTTTAAAGACGTAGCCGTCGGAAGTATCGTTCGTTTTTTGAGCCAAAACGGCATTTGAAAAAATAATTGCAAAAATTACAATTGCAGTTTTTAGGTATCTCATAATTTATATGTTAATTTATTGAATAAATAATTTACTTGAATATATTTTCGAAACCGCCCGGCAGCATATCTTTTGCCATATTTCCGGTTTCTTTTTGCGAAATTTCTTCGGCTTTTTCAAGCACTTTATTAACGGCAACAATTATTAAATCTTCGATTTTCTCTTTGTCACCGGCAATATTTTCGCTTATTTCGACAGATAATATTTTTTGTCATGGGCTAGTTTTATTAGTTTTTCGAGTTTATTGAGTTTAGTACTTCCAATGTTATATCCTTTCCTCCTGTTAAGTTTGAGAATAAAGCACCAATGCTGTAAATTGGTCCCCAAGGGATACCCCACCAACCAAAAAACAGAGTTATTAAAATGTAGCCAATACTATGCTTTATTATTTTTTCACCTGCTTTAACAAAGTAAATATCACTACTATGCTTAAAAGTCATTACAATTATCGAAAAGCAGTATTGGAATACAACAAATTTTGCTCCGTTGTTTAACTCTCTATTAATTTCAGCAACAGAAAGCCCTTCAATATTTTTTATTTTAGCCATTTTTTTAGCTTTTTACCCTACTCATATGGTTTTTCGGTTTCACCCCGTTTTTTTAAGTGGACTCTGGTCTCCACTTTTACCTTACTGTATTTTTGGGATTGTTCGGGTTAAATTCTTATCCCTGTTATGTTTAATTTTTGTTCAAACAATATTGTTAGTCTATTTTTATTCCGATTAAACAGGTGATTTTACTGACTGTTTATTTTTTCTTTAATTGCCCATAATTTATCGGCTTGTTCCTGCATTTGAGACATTAGTTTATCAAACATGGTATTTTTAGTTTATAAATTTACTGATTGTACGCAATAAACGTTCTTGCTTAATCGGTTTTTCGAGATATTCATCGCAACCGGCATCATAGCCCTTTTGTTTTTCGTTTTGCATGGCATAAGCCGTTTGTATAACAATCGGTATATCGGATTTGTATTTTTTAATTATTTTTGTGGCCTCATAGCCGTTCATCACCGGCATTTTAACATCCATCAGAATTAGGTCAAAATTAATTTTCTCGACAACGACTTTTTCCACTGCTTCCTGCCCGTTTTTACACCAAATAACTTTTGCCGATGTTTCGCGCAAAGCTTCTTCAAGATAAAGATAATTCATAATTTCATCTTCAACAATTAGAACTTTTCTGTCCGACCAATTAATCTCTTCAATATTTAGCTCTTTATCTGACAAATTCGTAAAAATATTTTATTTAATTATTCTTCGGGCACCGAGAATTCGGTCTTTAAAATAGGTAATGCTTAAATCAGAAATCATAACACCCCGCGAAGAGGATGCGTGAATAAATTTTATTGTACCGTTTTTGTTTGAAACGACAATTCCGAGATGCCCGGTTACTCTTTTATGCTTATTACTTCCCGTAAAAAGCAATATATCTCCTTTTTTACAATTTTTTACACTGATTTTTGTTCCGACATTTGCATAAGCAGAAGAACTTCGAGGTACATCATAGCCGAAATGCGAATAAACATATTTAGTAAAACCGGAACAATCAAAACCCGTTTTCGGGGTATTCCCGGCATATTTATATTTTACGCCTATTTGTTTTTTTGCATAATTAACAATTTTATCCCGCTGAATTTCTGTTTTGCTGTCTTTCTTAAATCCGTCTGATTTTGCGGATTTTGTTGTATGACATTGAGAAAAGAACAGTAAAATCCCCAAAGATAATATTACCGTTATCGTTTTTTTCATATTTTCTATCTTCTTGAAAGCAATGCCAAAAGTCGCAATATTTCAAGGTATAACCATACCAAAGTAACCATAAGTCCGAATCCGGCAAACCACTCAATATATTTGGGCTGTCCGGTATTTACGCCTTTTTCAATCATATCAAAATCCAGAATTAAGTTCATGGCTGCAATTACAATAATAACAAGCGAGATTACAATTCCCAAAGTTCCGAGCTTAAAAAAATTAACCCCGCCTCCGAACGCACCGGCAATTAAATTTAAAATATAGAAAAGAGCAACACCGCCGGTTGCAATAATAATTCCTTTTTTAAATTTCGGACTTGCTTTAATTACTCCGGTTCTGTATAAAATCAGCATCACAAACATAATTGATAGGGTTAAGCCGACGGCTTGTATCACGATTCCGCTGTAAAATTGAGCATACATTGCCGATATTGAGCCGACAAAAAGCCCTTCGAGTAAAGCATAAATCGGTGCGGTTATCGGCGATTTTTCCGGTTTTGCAATTGTAATAAAAGCAACTATTAATCCGCCGATTGCTCCGCCCCAAATTAATAGTCCGGGACTGATACTTCCGGATACGGTAAGCCGCCACGACAGACTTCCGGTTATTAACAACAATAAAAACAAAAGCAAGGTTTTATTTATCGTACCGCTCAGGGTCATTGATTCCGTAAAAACACCGGCTTGTGTGTGTATGGTTTCAAAACGTTTTTCCGATAATACCGGATTTGAAGATCGTCCGAATCTCATAATATTTGAATTTTAAAATTAAAAATAATTTGTACTGTACACGGACAAAAATAATAATTCCTGCGATTATTCGGATATAATGAAAGATTTATTTTTATATTTTTTAGTTTTGCATTTTATAAATTGAAAAATGAAGCACTATGAATAAGAATATGTTATTGGATAAATTAGAAGGAGTTTATGACAGATACCGAGAAGTGGAACGTTTATTGTCCGAACCGTCCGTTGCTTCCAATCAGGAAAAATATGTTAAGTTGAGTAAAGAATATAAAAATTTAGAGCCCATTATTGAAGCATACAAAGAATATAAAAACATTATCGAAAATATTGATTCGTCAAAAATCATGTTGCATGATGAAGACGACGAAGAGATGAAGCAAATGGCAAAAGAAGAAATTGAAACTTTATCGGAAAGGAAAAATGAATTGGAAGAAGATATTAAAATATTGCTTTTGCCGAAAGATCCCGAAGACGATAAAAATGCCATTGTAGAAATACGTGCCGGAACGGGCGGCGACGAAGCAAGTATTTTTGCAGGTGATTTATTCAGAATGTACACAAAGTTTTGTGAGCTGAAAGGTTGGAAAATTGAAATAAATAATATTACCGAAGGCACACAGGGCGGATACAAAGAAATTGTTTTTCAGGTTACCGGAAACGGTGTTTACGGAATTTTAAAATACGAATCCGGCGTACATCGGGTTCAGCGTGTTCCGGATACGGAAACACAAGGCAGAGTTCACACCTCGGCGGCATCGGTTGCCGTTCTTCCGGAAGCCGAAGATATTGATATTGAAATAAATGATGCGGATGTACGAAAAGACACCTATTGCTCATCCGGACCCGGCGGACAATCGGTTAATACCACCTATTCCGCTATTCGCCTGACACATATTCCTACGGGAATTGTGGTTACCTGCCAAGATGAAAAATCGCAAATAAAAAATTTGAAAAAAGCGATGAAAGAATTAAAAACACGCCTTTATAATTTAGAACATCAAAAATATTTAGACGAAATTTCTTCAAAGCGAAAAACCATGGTTTCCGGCGGCGACCGTTCGGCAAAAATCAGAACATACAATTATCCGCAAGGCAGGGTTACCGACCACCGAATTAAATTAACGCTGTATAATTTACAAAATATTCTCAACGGAGACATTACCGAAATTATCGAAAAACTCCAAATTGCCGAAAATACCGAAAAACTGAAAGCTTCGGGAATGGAGTAAATTTTATTGGTTCTGCCGCACTATTTCTATATCAAAGTTGTGTGTAAGTGAAGAAATATAAAGTATGAATAAAGACTTATTTAAATATAATATTACGGAAATAGAAGAAAATATTTTTGAAGTTGAAAAACTTTTCAACGGAAAGTATGATATTCAAGCTGTTCAGTATGACAAATTAATAAGTAATGGTTTATATAACAGAATAATGTGGGGCAATACACCAAAAAACTATTCTGATTTCTGCAAAAAGGGTTTGAAAAGTAATAATGAAGGAATTATTGCTGATATTGGTTGTGGCACATTGAGTTTTACTTATAAGGCATATACAGAATTTTATAAAAAGAATTTATATCTGTGCGATTTATCTTATGAAATGTTAAAGATAGGTAAAAATCGAATTGAAAATATTTGTGAAGATATGTCGTCCATAACGTTTCTTCGATTGAATGCTCTTGACATGCCATTTAGAGATAATACTATTCAAACTGTTTTTAGTTTTGGATTGTTTCACATTTTTGAAAACCCTTCATATTTACTACAAGAAATAGTAAGAGTGTTAAAACCCAAAGGAAAAATATTTCTTACAAGTCTTTGCACTGACCGAAAATTGAGTGCCAAGTATTTAAATCTTCTTCACAAACACGGACACGTATCTAATCCTCTTAATTCTACAGAAATAAGAGATATTATTGAAAAAAACGGAATTAAAATAACAGAGTTTATAGTTAAAGGTGGAATGGTATATATTTCAGGTATAAATAATTCCTACACACAAAAAAATATAGTGCATCTGGCATATAGTACTAAAAATGAAGGTGATAGTAATAAATAAACATAGTGATAAACCGAAAAATTGGTGCTTTAAAATGCCAAACTCACCATATTCAAACCGAAATCGGATAAATTTGTGTTATCAGCGTTCCGGTTAAAGCAGATTACTTAGGGAGCTTCAGGAAATACCAACTTTCTTATAATGAGATTCTTATAGTGAATAAAAATTTAATATTACCCCGTTTTGCATAAAATATCGCTTATTTCGGGGTAATTATTTTTTGCTTTTACTTTTGTCTTGACACAAAAGTAACAAAAAGTCAAGCCAAACAATAATTTT
>CAZCPV010000107.1:0-10093 GCA_964500765.1 uncultured Draconibacterium sp. | reverse complement strand
TTTCAGGATTAGTTTGGCTGAAAACAATCGTTTCAAAAAACAGTAAAACAAAAAGAATCGGGTACTTAACCATAATTTAATATTTTTTCGTTTTTGTACTGCTCTTAACGCTTTCGCAGAATAATTTATTTTTGTAACTCTTTGTTTTTATTTTCGTTTAATATGCAAAGATAACAAACTTTATAATTTACCGAAAGTTCATTTCTTTTGCAATTTTAAAGCAAATGTCTATTTTTGTTCCGTTTTTAATTAAAAAATAATACATTGAAACGCTTTTTTATCATCCTGTTTTTAATCTTAAATTTTTCGCTTCAAGTTTATACACAAAATTCCGATATTCTTGAATTAACGGGCAGAGTAATAAGTGAAAAAACAGGCAAACCCATACGATACGCGACCATTGTAAATTTAAAAAAATCAAAAGTAACGGCATGCGATTCGTTAGGATATTTTTATATGACCGTTCTTAAAGACGATATTTTAAGAATAAATGCACTCGGTTATGAAAAAGAATATATCTCTTTTACGGACAAGAAAATAAATCCGGCGGAAATCATTATTATCAAACTGAAAGAAAAAACCTATAAAATAAGTAATGTAAATATTTATGATGAACGCTGGAAAGATTTTGTTTTTGAATTTACCCATTCGGAAATCGAAGAGGACAAAACAAAAGAACGCATCGAAAAATGGTTCTATACTTTAGTTGACCCGAAAGAATTAGTACTTCTTACGGCATCTGTATCTATGGGAATCCCTATTAATTATAAAACAAAAGCCGATAAACAAAAAATTAAAGTTGAAAAACTAAAGCTGATTGCTGCCGAAAATGCAATTATAGAATCAAAATACAATCCCGAATTAGTTTCGGAACTCACCGGATTCAACAAAACCGAAGCAATAAAATTTATGCGATTTTGTAATTTTTCACGTGAATATTTACTGAAAGCTAATGACTACGATATTATTATTTCGATAAATAAAAAATTTGAAAATTATATTAAAACAAAAATAAGATAATTGCCTTTTATCAAATTTATTTCCTTTTCATTATTCAGATTAAATCACTTGTAATATGATACTTACAAAAATATCTCGTATTTTTTCAGAAAAAATATTTTCCGTTTTTCAAAAAAAAGTTGTATAATAACGCACAATTTTATCAAAATATAATTTTAGTTAACATCTAAAAATATCTTAATATTTAACTACATTTTTTACGTATATGAAATCATTTACTTTTATTTTATTGTTCATTAGTTTTTATGTCGTTTCTTTTTCACAAAAAACCGGCTGTATATACGGAGATTGTACCGACGGATACGGAAAATACATTTGGGCAAACGGAGACGAATACGTCGGAAATTGGAAAAACGGTGAAAAAGAAGGTGAAGGAACATATATTTTTGCGACAGGCAGTAAATATACCGGCGAATTTAAAAACGGAAAAAGGTACGGAAAAGGAACCTATATATGGTCTGACGGAGAAAAACACACCGGACAATGGATGAACGACAAACAATACGGAGAAGGCAGTTATTACAGAAAAGACGGCTCTGTTCTTACCGGCGTTTGGAAAGAAGGAAAATATCAAGGAAAAATAGGAGAAGTAACGGGTTGCATTTTCGGTGATTGCGATAACGGTTTCGGTACCTATGTTTGGAATACCGGCGAAAAATATACGGGACAATGGATAAACAGTCGAAGAAAAGGGCAAGGAACAAATTATTTTGCTTCAGGCGAAAGATATGAAGGCGAATGGTCTGACGATTTAAGAAACGGTTACGGAACAAATTATTATAATGACGGCAGCACAAAAGCCGGCTTATGGGAAAATGACAGATACATCGGAACAAGCTCCAATAGCTACGGTTGTATTTCCGGAGATTGCGATAACGGATACGGAATTTATACATGGGATACCGGTGAACGATACGAGGGCTATTGGCAAAACGGTATGCGAAACGGACAAGGGACAAACTATTTTGCAAACGGTGCAAAATTTACGGGAAACTGGAAAGATGACAAAAAAAACGGGTACGGTGTATATACCTATCAACCCGAATCAAAATATAAAAGTTATACCGGCGATTATGTAATGGATAAATTAACCGGAAACGGTATTTTTATATACAAAAACGGACAAAAATATATCGGCGAGTTATACAATAATTATTTTCACGGTGAAGGTACCATGTATTACCCCGACGGAACAAGTAAAACAGGAACTTGGGAATACGACAAATTTATTAAAAGTAATGAAATTAAAACAGGATGTATAGCCGGAAATTGTACCGACGGATTCGGAACTTATGTTACAAAAAAAGGTGATAAATATGTAGGAACTTTTAAAAACGGTTATTACAGCGGAAGAGGGACATACACTTTTGCCGAAGGCGATGTTTATGAAGGCGAATTTAAAAACGGAACGTATGAAGGTCAGGGAACTTACACTTTTATTTCCGGAACAAAATATGTCGGTGAATTTAAAAACGGTACCTACAACGGTATAGGAACCGCCTATTATACAAACGGTACAAGTCAATCGGGATTATGGAAAAACGGCGAATTTATAGGAAATCAAAAAAGTAAATCTCCGCCTCAAATTACTTGGTTGTCTCCTCAATATACCAATACTTCAACAAGTTCTAAAACCGTTAAAGCAAAAGTTTGTATAAAATCCGACAGCGAACTCGAAAATGTACAATTTTTAGTAAACGGAAAAATAAAAATAAACTATGCAACAAGAGGTTATACCGTCGTAAATGCTGCCTGCGATTACACAATCGAACGTGATATTCCGATACAAAGCGGTGTTAATAAAATTACCGTTAAAGTATCAAATGCCGGCGGAGAAATCGTATCGGACGAAAGAATTGTAACCCTGCAAAACGATAATGTCTCAACCGACCAAAAACGCCTGGCATTAGTCATCGGAAACGGAAGCTATCTGTTATCTCCCCTGAAAAATCCGGTTAACGATGCAAAATTAATGGCTGAAGAATTAAGAAAACTCGGTTTCGAGGTTATGTCTTACACTAATTTAAGCCAAAACGACATGAAATCAAAAATCAGGGAATTCGGAAATAAACTAAGTCAACAAAAAGGTGTGGGACTGTTTTATTATGCCGGACACGGTATTCAATTAAACGGTGAAAATTATTTGGTACCGGTTACCGCCGTTATTAATAAAGAACAAGATGTAGAACTCGAATCCGTAAACTTGAAACGTGTTCTCGGAGAAATGGACTATGCTCAAAATGATTTAAACATTGTTATTCTCGATGCCTGCCGAAACAATCCTTTTGCCCGAAGTTTTCGTTCCGGCGGAGGCAACGGTTTAGCCATGACCACGGCACCGAAAGGTACGTTTATTGCCTACGCTACGGCACCCGGCTCAGTTGCGTCAGACGGTACCGGAGAAAACGGATTATATACTCAAGAATTGGTAAAAGCATTGGAACAACCCGGATTTAAAATCGAAGATGTCTTTAAAACCGTCAGAAACAATGTGTATAAAATGTCAAACGAAATGCAGGTTCCTTGGGAAAATTCATCAATTTTCGGAGATTTCTATTTTAAAAAATAAAAAAAGCAAAATACTTTTAACTTTATAAACTTTCAACTTCTAAACTTTTCCGTCAAATGAAAAAAACCTTTCTGCTTCTGTTTACTGTTTTTGTAAGCATTCAATTCAGTTCTGCTCAAGATTACGGAACCGGACTCAATTTCAACGATAAAAAATACGAAGCGGTTCCGAAAAAGGCACCGCTTACCCGCAGTTTATACACAAATATTCCCGCTGCTTATTCTTTAAAAAAATATACCCCGACACCTAAAAGTCAAGGACAACACGGAACCTGTGTAGGTTGGTCAACGGCTTATGCAGGAATGACGATTTTGGAATCGATTCATAAAAACAGAACGGATAAAACAAGCATAACAGCCAATACTTTTTCGCCCGGCTTTGTTTACAAACAAATAAAAAACAGCAACGATACCTATTGTCAATTAGGTTCTTCCATTGCCGACGCACTAAATATATTGAAAACAAAAGGGGTTTGCAAATACGATGATATGACCGAAGTAAACTGCCCGGCATTTATTTCGCCGACAATATTTTCAAAAGCGGCAAAATATAAAATCAAAGATTATGCAAAAATTTTCGGGATGTTTGATTCTAAAGAATTCAAAATAAATGCCGTTAAAAAGAGTATCAGTCAAAAAAATCCCGTAATTATCGGTATGAATACGCCCAAATCGTTTTATACCGCAAAAGGTGAATGGAAACCGACGGAAACCGGCAGTTTAACCTACGGCGGACATGCCATGTGCATAATCGGCTACGACGACAATAAATACGGCGGTGCTTTCGAAATAATAAACAGCTGGGGAACACAGTGGGGAAATGAAGGATATATCTGGATTTCTTATGAAAATTTTCATAAATTCGTAAAATATGCTTACGAAATGATTGATTTCAGAACAACTGCTGACAATAATTTCACTTTTTCGGGAAGTATTAAATTTATTAAAGCAGACGGTACGGAAAGTCCTGTTACTTATTCCGACGGAATTTACAAACTCAACAATCCCTATAAATCCGGAACATTATTCAGATTGTATATATCCAACTCTGCACCAGCTTATGTGTATGCTTTCGGATATGATGCCGGAAAAAAAACATTTACGATTTTTCCCTATGCAAAAAACATATCGGCAGCTCTGAATTATGCAAAAAACGATGTAGCAATACCGGACGAAGATCATTATATTCAAACAGATAATACAACCGGAAAAGATTATTTATGTGTTTTATATTCTAAAAATAAATTAGATATTGACGATATAAAATCGCAAATAGAAAATACATACGGTTCTTTTAAGGACAGAGTATATTATGTACTGAAAAATCAACTGATTTCGGAAAAACTGATTCAATTTAATCAAAAAAAAATAAGCTTTAGTGTAAAAAACAATAAAAAGAATATTGTTGCAACAATCATAGAAACTGTTCATATTAACTGATTATCAATAATATAAATACTTTGTTGATAATAAAAATCCATAAAACCAAAAACACCGAAGTTTGTTATTTTTAAATAAAATAATTAACTTTGTTTCAATCTTAACAAGCAAAACTGTATAATGGAGGTATCCGTATCCGCTGAAAATAATAATCTGGCATATAAACTCTTCGAAAGTATCCGAGGTAACACCATGGAATATACTTATCGCGGCAGCTTTACGACTAAAGTTACAGATACCATTTTATCTTTAACAGAATCTAACCTGCAAAACGAAAATATTGAAAAAAAAATCAGAAAACGTGTTTTCTTTATCATTGTGGAAGGACTTCAAAACGTTACACGTCATCAAAGTGCTTCCGAATCGGATGAACTTGCCGGCTATCCCGGATTATT
The DNA here is from genome assembly GCA_964500765.1 of uncultured Draconibacterium sp. GTDB lineage: Bacteria > Bacteroidota > Bacteroidia > Bacteroidales > JAADGE01 > JAADGE01. The sequence goes on along the minus strand of CAZCPV010000107.1, from coordinate 4,670 downwards.
TACGGTTCAATACAAACCTGACGGGTACTATATTACAACCGGAAACTTAATAAGATCTTCAGATGAAGAAAATATTAAAAACCTTATCGATAAAATAAATAAATTAGATAAAGACGAATTAAAAAAATATTCTTTAGAAAAATTAGACGAAGGCGAATTCTCCGAAAAAGGCGGTGCCGGTCTAGGATTAATAGAAATAGCCCGAAAATCGGGAAGTAAACTGATTTATGCTTTTGATAAAATAAATGATCAGTACTCCTTTTTTTACATGCACTCAAAAATTATCGATTTTGCAGGTAATAAAAACTTAAGCGACGAAGACTCATTAAAACGTATAATCGAAAGGCATAAAATTCTTGAAAAAGAAAATATTTTATTAAATTTTATAGGAGCTTTTACCCAAGACACTCTTGTAAACCTGCTTTCCATAACCGAAAATCAACTGCAAGGAACCGTTATTTTGAAAATGAAAGTTTTTAATTTAATGGTTGAAATTTTGCAAAACATTGTAAATCATGCAGATTTATACACTTATAATAATGTTACCGGAAAACATGCTATTTTTTATATCAAAGAAACAAGAGAAAATCTTATTTTTACATCCGGTAATTATATCGAAAACTATAAAATAAAAGAATTTAAAGAAAATTTAGAAAAAGTAAATAATTTATCCGAAGATGAACTTGCCGACGAATACAACGAAACACTTTTAAACTTTAATAACAGAACTGATGAAAACCCGGGTCTCGGCTTGTTAGATATAAAAATGAAAGCCAAAAACCCGTTTATATATGACTTTTACAAAATCGATGAAAAATTTTCTTTTTTTACACTAAAAATTCAAATAAACAAAATGAAAGACGGATTAGAAAAATACATTGTACAAGAAGAGGACGATACGCCCGAAATATTCCTCGATCCCGAAAAAGGTATTTTAAGATTTAAAGGAAAATCAATTCCGGAAAATGCCGTAAGTTTTTACAAACCGATTATCGACTGGTTGCATGCCTACAAAGAAAAACCGGCAGACCATACGCAAGTATCGTTTAAATTCGACTACTATAACACGGCAACAGACAGGCAATTAGTCAAAATTTTATTAATTCTTGAAGAAATATCAAAAAACAACTCCGTTGACCTCGATTGGTACTATAACACAGGTGATATTTCAATGTTAAATGACGGTAAAAAATTTAAAGAGTTGATTGATTTGAATATTGAAATAATTGAAATAATTGATGAAGAAGATGATGATATTTAATCTTTTTCAGCGCATATAATTCTGTAATGAAGCAAACAGTATACAAATAAATGCAGAAACATTTTGAAGAATTTACCGTAAAAATTATTAACAGCCGTTTTGAAAAAGATAATTTCAGCTATCCCAAAACGGCATCGGTAAGTTTTTTTGACAGCAATAAAAAACTGCTTTCCGAAGAACAATTCGGCTATGCCGATGCAGACTATATAAGAAAATACATAAATCAAAATAACGAACTCCAATTAGATTATGCTTATATCGACAAATTCGATATAGAATTTCTCCGAGCAAAAATTTATTCCGAAAAGGTAATTCTTGAAAATTTTTCGGCTAAAAATGCTTTTTTTAACAACTCCGAAGAAGATATTAATTTTTCGGAAATGCTTTTTGAAGGAAAACACATTGATTTCAGCAATACCTATTTTATCGGAAAAACATTAAATTTCTCATTCTCCGTATTTTTTACCGGAAATACCGATTTTACAAATTGCCTTTTCAAATGCGAAACCGTTAACTTCTCTAAAACATCATTTTCCGACGGTGATGTCAGTTTTAAAAACAGCGTATTTCATAAAGGAACAAAAGACTTTCAAAATATTGAATTTCAGGAAGGCAGAGTCAGTTTTATAAACGTTGAATTTAACGACGGCGATGTTCTTTTTACCGACACAAAATTCGGCAGCGGAATTATTTCCTTTAAAGTAGCCGATTTCGGCAGCGGAAGAATCGATTTTTCCAGAGTACTGTTCGGAAAAGACGAAACAACATTCGAAAAAGTAAACTTCGGCGACGGAGATATATCTTTTCGTTCTGCCGACTTTCAAAACGGTAAAGTAAACTTTACAAGTTCCGAATTCGGAAACGGCAAAAAATCGTTTATAAATACCAATTTCGGAAACGGAAATATCTATTTTAAAAATGTCAATTTCGGCGACGGAGCCGTATCGTTCCGACTCTCAAACTTCGGAAACGGAACGGCGGATTTTCACTTTTGTGAATTCGGAAACGGAAACGTGCAATTCGATCGCTCAATTTTCATGAGCGGCAACGTCAATATGAAAGCCGTAAATTTCGGAGAAGGAAAAGTTAGCTTCGACAAAACATTTTTCGGCGATAACAACATAACACTCGAAGGTTCAACACTAAAAGGAAACTTACTGATAAAAGATTCCGTTTTCGGAAAAGGCGAATTTAATTTCAGCGAAGCCGATTTTAAAGATTGCGACGTAGAAATAAACAATGTAGATTTCGGTATCGGAAAAATAACGTTCAAACTGTCAAGGTTTAACACACTTTCGCTGAAGGGCTCGCAATTAGACAACTATTTCAACCTGCAAATTACCTCTTGTAAAATGCTCGATTTGTCAAATACCGTCGTAAAAGATATTCTCGACATTAATCCGCCGGATTATGACCCGAAAATTGAAGCCGTTGATTTTTCAGGAATGCGATTGCTGGGAAGAATATATATCGATTGGCGAAGAGCAAACATTAAACAACTGATATACAATCAAAACACAACAAAAAAAAGCAAAGAAGAACAATTCAGGATACTGAAAGAAAATTACAATCTTACCGGGCAATATTCTTATGAAGACGAAGCGTATGTCGAATTTAAGCGTATGGAAGCAAGAGCACATTTAAAAGAAGACATTGCTAAAAAACCGAACTTAAAAATTTTAGCATACATAAATTATGCTTTTAAATGGTTGGTTTTCGATAAAATGGGAAAATATGCCACCGACCCGCTTCGTGTTTTGTTAACCATGCTCCTAACCTACCTGTTTTTTACTTTTATCTATATCTTTTTGGCATACATAGGCGAAGTTCATATTGTTTCTTCACTGTTTGAACCCGGTGACCCCAGAATTTTGGGTCCCTTCGGAAAAGCTTTTTATCATAGTGCAATAACCTTTCTTACAATTGGTTACGGCGATTATTATCCGGAAGGAATTTCACGTTGGATTTCATCCGTAGAAGGTTTCGTCGGCTTATTTTTAATGTCCTATTTCACGGTTGCCTTTGTGCGTAAAATACTCAGATAGCAAAATGAATGATGAAACTAAATATTTTGACAGAGAACTCAGCTGGTTGTCTTTTAACCGTTTGGTACTCGAACAAACAAAAGACAAATCGCTGCCGCTTTTCGAACGCATTAAATTTTGTGCCATATACGATTCAAATTTAGATGAATTTTACCGTATTCGCGTCGCCTATTATCAAAGTTTGGAAGATATTCCGAAAAAAAACAGAAAAGTACTCGATTATTCTCCTAAAACCGTTCTTCAAAATATAAAAAAAGAAGTTACCGACCAATTAACGGAATTTGAAAACATTTTTTATACGCAAATAATCCCCGAATTAGAAAAATCAGGTATTATTTTATGGCAAAATCAAGAATTGACACAAACCCATACCGATTTTTTAAAAGACTATTTTTCAAAAGAAGTGCTGCCGGAAATACAGCCCGTTTTACTTTCGAGTTCCGGTGCCGTAATGTCGTTTCTGAAAGACAATGTCATTTATCTTGCTTTAAAAATACATAAAAAAACGCGTCCCGCCGATTACAAATCAAATTACGCCGTAATTCAAATACCGTCAAATACATTGGGGCGTTTTGTCGCTCTTCCCCCCTTAAACGGGAAATATTTGTATATGTTTTTGGAAGACGTAATACGCAAACATCTGTACATGATTTTTCCGGGTTACGATATACAGGAAACATACAGCATAAAACTCTCCAGAAATGCCGATTTAATGATAGAAGACGAATTTTCGGGAAATTTACTTAATAACCTGCGAAAAAGTTTAAAACAACGAAAAACCGGCTTTCCCGCACGTTTTTCTTACGACGGCAAAATGCCCGAAGATGTAAAAAAAGTTCTTCAATTAGCATTTAATTTATCCGAAAAGGATTTTTTTTCGGTTGGGAAATATCTGAATTTCAGCGATTTCAGTCAATTTAAAAATCCTTTCAGTCCGAAATTTGAATTGCCGCCGCTTAAACAACTCAAGCATCCGACAATTGATAAATACGATTCAATAATCGAAGCGGTTGAAGAAAACGATTTATTACTGCATTTTCCTTATCAAACCTACGATTACGTTTTACGTTTTTTTCACGAAGCGGCAACAAATCCCGAAATTGACGAAATAAAAACAACGCAATATCGAGTAGCAACCAATTCGGCAATCGTAAATGCCTTAATTGCCGCAGCCGGAAACGGAAAAGATGTTACGGTTTTTGTAGAAGTAAAAGCCCGTTTCGACGAAGCGAATAACATTGCCTTTGCCGATAAAATGAGAAATGCCGGAATCAATGTAATTGCAAGTATTCCGGGATTAAAAGTACATGCAAAAGCAGCTTTGGCAATAAAAAACATATATAAAATAATTAGAAGAAAAATCA
>CAZCPV010000106.1:0-10110 GCA_964500765.1 uncultured Draconibacterium sp. | reverse complement strand
TTATTCAGTGGTACTTGTTGTATGTTAATGAATTAATAAAATAAGCGATTGAGATAAAAAAACTGAGAAAAGCATTAAAATCTGCGGCTTTAATTAAAATATCAAAAAATTCCGGAATTTGCATATGAAATAAAAGCAAAACGTATAAAAACCGATTTAAATACGCACAAATAAAACAACCCCGCCCAATTTAATTTGGTCTTTATTTTTTAAAATCCGTTTTTTTATTTTCTTTTTATTAACGATAATGCCGTTTGTACTTCCCAAATCCTGAATTAAAAATTCTCTCCCCTGCTTGTTTATTACGGCATGATTTCCGGAAACCGTCGCATCCGGAATAACAATGTCGTTATCCGGATTTCTTCCGATACGAATTAAATGTTTTTCAAAAAAATACGTTTTATTTATCCCTTTTCCTTTAACATTTATTTCTATCGGAACAGTAATATTCATCGCTTGCATTTCCGGCTCTGCTTTTTCGTCTTTTAATATTTTTTTTCTGTTTTTCCGGCATTTAAGAAGCAACAGCACGATGAAAAGTAATAGTACGGAAGAAAAAATCGTTAAAAAAAGTTCTTTGTCGGACAGTTGCTTTCTTTTCGGTTTCGTAATCGTAAATTGTTGAGCGTTTTTCCGATATTTAACCGTAATTTTTGTTATCTTAGAAGCTCCCGATATTCGAAAAATAATTTTCCGCAAATTTGATTTTGTGTTAAACGGGTCCAAAGAAATATCATCGGTGTAACGTTTCAAAATTTCCGGAATATCTTTCTCCGATTTGCTTTGCGTGTACATTCCGCCCGATTTCATGCAAATTTTAATAATCTTGTCTTCCTTCTCTTTTTCCAAATTTCCTTTTTGCAGAACATAAACCGGAACCGAAGATTCTTTTACCAACCCGGAACAAAAATTCATGCTGTTATTCTTTAAATCTCCGATAATTATTATCCCGATATTTTTCAATTCCGTTTTACCCGAAAATAAATATTCTCGGATTTTTTTCTCTGTTTTACAATCTGTTTCGTTATACTCGATTATTTTAGAGCTGCTTAAAAACGCTTTGAAAAAAGCATGATTTTTGCTGAATTCCGAACTCGCAAAACGAACCTTTATTTTATCGTTTTTATCCGGAAACATTATTCCCAAATTTATTTTATCCGATTTTTTAAGTTTTGAAAATGCTTTCAGCAGTAAGGATTTTTCCGTTTCAAAACCCTCATTGTTAACAAGAAACAAAATGCGGCGTTCTTTTTTTATGTCTTTATACGGAACATCAAACGTTCCGTAATTCAATTTTTGTTTCCCTTCAAATATTTTCAGATTGCTTGTATCAATCCGTTTGTTTCCTTTTATCAACAGTTCAATTTGCGGAAATTTCGAATTATCGATTTTTACTATTTTTATATCTTTTTGGGCACTTATGCGTGAAACAATAAAAACAGCGAATATAAGCAGTTTAACTTTCATCTTTTTTTGTTTTGTAAAACAAAGTTAAAATTTTTATTGCAATTTATTTTGGAATTTAAAAATCATGTCATATCTTTGACCAACCGTTCAGTCAAAAAAATTAAAATGTCTCCGAGAACACAAAAACAGCTTGAAAAAATAAGGAAAGACAAAAAAACAGCAATTTTAAATGCCGGTTTGGAGGTTTTTGCGGAAAAAGGGTTTCATACCGGAACCGTAAATTTAATTGCAAAACGTGCAGGAATATCAAAAGGACTTATTTATAATTATTTTTCGGATAAAAACAGTTTATTAAAAGAAATCATAATTTCCGGAATAAATGAGATGTTGTCTGTTTTTAAAAATCCGGAAAACAAGCCCGTTACCGAAGAAATGTTTGTTTTTTACATCAACGAAAGTTTTGATATGCTTAAAAAGAACATTCATTTTTGGCGATTATATTTTTCGTTGGTTATGCAAAAAGAAATTTTAGAACTGTTCGGCGGTCAATTTTCGGAAATGCTGACTCCTTTTATCGAAACAATGACAAATTATTATGCAACTAAAAACATTGAAAATCCACTTGCACACGTTGCTTTGCTCGGTTCAATTTTAGACGGTGTCGGCATTGATTATTTGATGCTGCCGGAAATGTATCCGCTCGAAGACGTAAAAAAAATAATTATTGAAAAATTCAAATAAGCCGGATTTATACGAAAAAAAACAAAAAATTTATATCTTTTATTTATTAATTTTCTGAGTTATGAAACGATTAAAAACAAGCATATTTTTAAGCGTCTTTATATTTTTATTTAATCCGATATTTTCACAAGATGCAACAGAAATAATCCGTAAAGCGGACAAAAAATTCAGAGGAAATACGGCAAAATCCGAAATGACGATGACCATTGTTCGTCCGACATGGAAACGAACATTAAAGTTTAAAACCTGGGGAAAAGGAACCGATTATTCTTTGGCTTTAATCACGTATCCCGCAAAAGAAAAAGGACAAACTTTTCTGAAACGAAAAAACGAAATGTGGACTTGGAATCCCAAAATTTCACGCCTGATAAAAATGCCGCCGTCTTTAATGTCGCAAGGATGGATGGGCTCCGATTATACAAACGACGATATTCTTAAAGAATCTTCGATTGTAAATGATTACACGCATAAAATAATCGGTTCGGAAAAAATTGACGGCATCGAATGTTGGAAAATAGAACTGACACCGAAAGAAAATGCCGTTGTTATTTGGGGAAAATTGATAAAGTGGATAAGCAAAAACGAATACAACCAAATGAAATCGGAATATTATGACGAAGACGGATATCTAATAAAAACAGATATTGCTTCAAAAGTTAAACTTATGGGTTCAAAAAGAATTCCGACACATATCGAGATAATTCCGGCAGACGAACCAAACCACAAAACGATTGTTGATATAAACTCAATGACGTTTGATATTCCGATAAACGATAATTTCTTTACACAGCAAAATATGAAACGCATAAAATAACTTTAAAAGCATATTATGTCATCTTTTAAAATAGCAAAAAGAAATATTTGGCGAAACAAACGCCGAACATTGATTACCGCGGCTTCAATATTTTTTGCCTTGTTTTTTGCAATGATAATGCGCTCAATGCAGCTCGGAACCTATGCCGAAATGATTAAAAACGTGGTTTCTTCCTATACCGGGCACATTCAAATTCACAAAACCGGCTATTGGGACGATAAAATAATCAATAATACCTTTCCGGAAAACCCGAAAGTTGAAAAAACAATCGCTGAAATTCCGGAAGTCGCAGAAGTTGTTCCCCGACTCGAAAGTTTTGCACTGGCTTCATACAAAGAACAAACAAAAGGAAGTATTGTTATCGGCATAAAACCGGAAAAAGAAACACAAATGACAAAACTTGCAAATAAAATTGTTGCCGGAAAATACCTCTCCGAAAATGATGCGGGAATTTTAGTTTCGGAAAAACTGGCTTCTTTTTTAAAACTTTCGGTTAACGACACAATTGTTCTGATGGGACAAGGTTATCATGCCGCAACGGCAGCAGGAAAATACCCTGTTCGCGGCATCATTCACTTAAACTCCCCCGAACTCAATAATAAGATGATATACATGCCCTTACCGGAAGCACAAGCACTATATTCCGCACCGAATATGTTGAGTTCTCTTTCGATATTACTGAAAAATTCCGACAATCTCAAAATCGCAGAAAATAAAATCAAGGACAAACTTAAGTCAAGTAAATTTGAAGTTATGTCTTGGGAAAAAATTACTCCGGAATTAAAACAAGCGATTGAAAGCGACAATATCAGCGGACAATTTATGCTCGGAATTTTGTATATGATTGTCGGTTTCGGTGTATTCGGCACCATTGTAATGATGACTGCGGAACGAAAAAAAGAATTCGGCGTAATGGTCGCAATAGGAATGAAAAAAGCAAAACTTTCCGTCATACTTTTTTATGAAACAATTTTTTTGGGTTTTGTCGGAATTATTGCCGGAATGGCTGTATCTCTGCCGATTATCTTTTATACCGGCGGACACCCGATACATATTTCCGGTGATGCGGGAAAAGCGTTCGAATCTTTCGGATTTGATCCGGTTATTGCATTTTCAACACACCCGCATTTTATGATAAGTCAAATTTTAGTTGTTTTCGGTATTCTTTTAATTGCTTTTTTATATCCTTTAAGTAAAATTTCTAAACTTGACCCGGTAAAATCTATGCGAAATTAATTCAAAAATTATGATTCTGAACATTGCCCGGCGAAATATTTTGCGAAATAAAAGACGCACCCTGATAACGGTTGCCTCGGTTTTCTTTGCCCTGTTTTTCGGACTCATGATGCGATCCGTACAAATCGGAACTTTCGGCAGAATTACCGAAAACATTGTATCGTCTTATTCCGGACATCTTCAAATACATAAAAACGGCTATTCCGAAGAAAAAATTATTAACAATTCTTTTGAATTCCCTTCCGGAAAAATTGAAAAAATAAAAGGTTTAAATTATGTAAAAGCCGTTGTTCCGAGAGTCGAATCTTTTGCTCTTGCCTCATCCGGCGAACAAACAAAAGGATGTTTGGTTTCCGGAATTTCTCCCGAAAAAGAAAATGCCGTAACCGAAATATCCGAAAAAATAATTTCCGGAAGGTTTTTGACACAAGATGATAAGGGTGCATTAATCGGAGATAAATTAGCGTCTTTTTTGAATGTCGGCATAAACGACACAATAATTTTATTGGGACAAGGATATCACTCGGTTTCTGCTGCCGGAAAATATCCCGTAAGAGGTATTTTGCACTTCTCAACACCCAAACTAAACAGTTCTTTGGTTTATATCTCGTTAAAAGAGGCACAAACCCTGTATTCAATTGAAAACAAATTAACCGGCATTGCTGTCTTTGCCGACAACGACAGACATACTTCTTTATTAAAATCGGAAATTTTATCCGTTTTTAATCCCGAAAACTATGAGGTTCTTGATTGGGGTGAAATGATGCCCGAACTAAAACAATTAATTCAATCAAAAAGTGCCGGAAGTTATGTTGTGTTAGGTCTGCTGTATATGATTGTCGGTTTCGGTGTATTGGGAACCGCTGTTATGTCGGCTGCCGAACGAAAAAAAGAATTCGGACTTTTAATTGCCGTAGGGATGAGAAAAATCAAACTCGCTTTAATCGTTTTTTCGGAAACATTTTTCTTGGCGCTCATCGCCGTAATTGCCGGATTTGCAGTGAGTTTGCCGATTATTTTATATTATTCCGTTCATCCGATACATTTATCCGGGACAATGGCTGCCATGTATGAAAAAGGCGGCTTTGAGCCCGTTATTGTTTTTTCGTCAGACCCGTCATATATGTTTGCTCAATTAATTATTGTTGCCGTAATTGTATTAATCGCCTCCTGTTATCCGATTTTTAAAATTTCAATGCTAAAGCCGATTGATGCTATGCGAAATTAAATAATTTTTGTTAAATTTTAAATACCCGTAAAATGTTAATCTCTATTGCCTGGAAAAATATTTGGCGTAACAAGCTCCGAAGCGGTGTCGTAATCACAGCCGTAACATTAGGGCTAATCGGCGGCATTCTCTCCGTCGGTATCATGTTCGGCTCATCCGACCAACACGTAAAAGATGCCTTAAACGATTATATTTCCGAAATTCAAATACATCATCCGAAATATTCCGAAAATAATGAGTCAAAATATTTTATAAAAAATTCGGAAAGTACGGAAAATGCGCTGACACAAATCCCCGGCGTAAAGTCCGTATGTTCGCGTATAAAAATTGTCGGAATGGCAAATTCTCCGGAAGCCGCCGTAGGAATTGTTATCAACGGAATAAATCCCGAAAAAGAAAAAACGGTTACCGATATTTACACAAAAATACCTGCCGGTTCGGGTTCTTATTTTGAAAATACCAAACGAAATCCGATTCTTATAAGCTCAAAACTTGCCGAAAAATTAAAGCTGCATCTCCGGTCAAAACTTATTCTTACGTTTCAGGAAAACGGCGGAACAATGACGGGCGGTGCGTTTCGTGTTGTCGGAATCTTTAAAACAACCAATGCAATGCTTGACGAGACCAATGTTTTTGTCAGAAAAACGGATTTAATACGATTAACCGGATTTTCTGAAAATACGGCACACGAAATTGCCGTACGACTCACAGACAAAAAAATACTCGAAACCGTAAAATCCGAAATTATCAAAAAATATCCGGATTTGTCCGTAATGACATGGAAAGAATTACAGCCGGATTTAGCTATGGTAACCGATTTTATGAATCAAATGATGGCAATATTTATGATGATAATTCTTCTGGCTCTCGGTTTCGGTATCGTAAACACAATGTTAATGGTTGTGTTAGAGCGTATTAAAGAAATAGGAATGCTGATGGCTGTCGGAATGAACCGCATACGAATATTTACGATGATAATGCTTGAAACCATCTTTTTATCGATTGTCGGCGGCGGAATCGGCATGGCTGTCAGTGCCGGAATTTTGCATTATTTCGGGCGTGTAGGCATGAATTTTTCTTCCGTTTCAAAAGGTCTGGAAAGTTTCGGTTATTCAGCTGTTATTTATCCGAAAGTTGAAGTTTCTTTTTATTTTATATTAAGTTTTCTGATAATCTTAACCGGAATTCTTGCTTCCGTATATCCGGCAATAAAAGCCGTAAGGTTAAATCCGGCAGATGCCGTAAGAACGGATGCCTGACAGAAAAATTTAAAACACAAAACAGTAAAACAAAATGTTATGAATATTATAGAAGTCAAAAATCTTCACAAGATTTACAAAGAAAGCGAAATAGAAGTTCACGCCGTAAGGGGTATTGACTTGAATTTTGAACAAGGTGAATTTACCGCAATTGTCGGTCCGTCGGGTTCCGGAAAAACAACTTTCCTGAATATGATAGGCGGATTGGACAAGCCCACCGAAGGTGAAATCATAATTGACGGGGTAAGCATCAATGAATTGAAGGGCTCAAAACTAATTGATTTCCGCCTGCGTAAAATCGGATTTGTATTCCAGGCATACAATTTAATTCCGGTTTTAACGGCAAAAGAAAATGTCGAATTTATTATGAACTTGCAGAAACGTCCGAAAAAAGAACGAATCAAACGCGCCGAAACGCTTTTAAAAGCTGTCGGCTTGGGAGACCGGCTGAATGCTCGACCTTCTAAACTTTCGGGCGGACAGCAACAACGCGTCGCCGTTGCCAGAGCGTTGGCATCAAAACCGATGTTTATTCTTGCCGATGAGCCGACGGCAAACCTCGACAGCGAATCAACCCGTAATTTGCTCGAAATTATGGAAAATCTGAACAAAGAAGAAAATATTACTTTTATTTTCTCTACTCATGACGCCCGTGTCGTTGAAAAAGCACGAAGAGTAATAACGGTTGATGACGGAAAAATTATAAGCGATATAAAAAAATAAATACTCAAAAATGAAACGTTTAGCTCTTCTTTTTTTGTTGTCTTTTCTCGTGTTTAATTTGTCGGCACAGGAAAAAGAAAAAAAATATTCGCTTGACGGATATGTTAATAATTTACAGTCTGTTATGTTTGACAGCTTAAAAGGAAGTTGGACAAACGATAACCTTATTCATAACCGTCTTAATTTCAGTTGGTTTCCGAATAGTTATTTTACGGTTAAACTCGGTATTCGCACACGCGTATTTACCGGCGAAAGTGTAAAATACATTCCCGGCTATGCTGATTTAATATCCGGAGACAAAGGAATTATTGATTTAAATACAAATTTAGTTTCTGAAAATTCAATTATTATTAATTCTCAAATTGATCGTGCATATATCGCTTATGAAAAAGGAAACTTAAGCATAACTGCCGGCAGACAACGCATAAACTGGGGAAGAAGTTTTGTTTGGAATCCCAACGATATTTTTAATTCCTATTCATTTTTTGATTTCGATTATCCCGAAAAACCCGGTTCCGATGCTCTTCGTATTCAATATTACACCGGAGCTGCCTCATCGGCGGATTTGGTTGCCAAAATCGACAGTTCAAAACACATTTCCGCTGCGGGAATGTATCATTTCAACCTTGCATCTTACGATTTTCAAATTCTTGCCGGTATGATTTCTGAAAACGATTATGTAGTAGGTGCAGGATGGGAAGGTGCAATAAAAAGTTTTTCTTTCAGAGGCGAAATCAGTTATTTACATCCGAAGGAAAATTTTTCGGATACAACAGGACTGTTAATTGCAGATGTTTCATCGGATTATACTTTCCAAAATTCTTTATCCTTGCGGTTTGAATTTTTATATAATCAACAACCGACAACAGGCGGAATTTCAAGTTTTCAACAATATTATTACGAACCTTTAAGCGTTAAAAATTTGTCCTTTACGGAATATAACTTATTCGGCAGTATTGCTTTCCCGATAACACCTTTATTTAATGCAAGTCTTTCCGGAATGTATTATCCGAAAATTAAAGGTTATTTTTTCGGTCCCGTTTTTTCGTATTCATTAAGCGATAATGCCGAATTTGATGTTTTAGCACAAACATTCGGCGGCAAATTAAAAAATACGGTAACGGGAAACACCGAATTTAAGCAAATCACTTTTGCATTTTTACAGTTTAAATACAATTTTTAACCTGTTTTCTGTTCTTTTCAGCATGAAAACAAACTTGTATATTCGTCTTTTTTTTGTATTTTTACAATTATATGAAATCTGCAAAATCAAATATATTATCTTCTCATTTATTTTGGGATATCAAAAAGCCGGATTTTAATAAAAACAAAACAATTGTTATAGAACGTGTTTTTAGTCGCGGAGATATTGATGATATCAAACTCATAATTAAAATATACGGATTAAAAACAATTAAAAAAGAAATTATTAAAGCCGGGTTTTTAGACAAAAAAACATTAAATTGGGCAAGTTTGTTCCTTAAAATTCCGAAAACAAAATTCAAATGTTACACAAAAACGCAATCGACAAAAGTGCATTGGAACTTTTAAAAAATCTGCAAAACGATAAAGAATTACAAGAATTTCATTTGGCCGGCGGAACTTCTCTTGCATTGCAAATCGGACACAGAAAATCGATTGATTTAGATTTATTTTCTCAATCGGATTTTGACAATAACTTTTTATCCGAATATTTAGAACAAACTTTCGGATTTTTACTTGATTATTCTGCAAAAAATACGTTAAAAGGCAGTATTCACAACATAAAGCTTGATATAATAAGCCATAAATATTTGCTTGTTTCCCCAATTCTGCAGGAAGAAAACATTCGCCTGTATTCCATAGAAGACATTGCAGCAATGAAACTAAATGCAATAGCCGGAAACGGAACACGCTCAAAAGACTTTATTGATATTTATTTTATTCTGAAACAATTTTCCGTGAAAGAAATCCTTCGTTTTTATACGATTAAATACAAATCAAGAAATGCCATGCATGTAATTAAAAGCTTGAGCTATTTTGATGATATAAACATACAAGATTGGCCGGAGATGTTAACAGAAAAAAATTTAACATTAAAAAAAGTAAAACAGAATATTGAAAAATCTGTTAAGCTTTTTTCTGAAAACTTACTATAGGAAACTTCTAATATTTCTTTTATCTTCCGTTTTTAAAAAATCTTTTATCTTTGCAAATCTTTTAACCTTAAAGCTTGATTTACAGATGCAAAACCCGAATAATATTCATCCGGTATTCGACCAAATTATTAACAAACAACAAAAAGAAAAACTGTTAAACCAAAAAGCCAAAGTACTGTGGTTTACCGGATTATCCGGTTCCGGAAAAACAACACTCGGTACATCGATTGAAAAAGAATTGTTTAACCGCGGATTTCTTACACAAATTCTTGACGGCGACAATATTCGTTCGGGAATTAATAAAAACCTGAAATTTACCGAAGAAGATCGCGTTGAAAACATTCGCCGAATTGCCGAGGTTACAAAACTTTTTCTGAATTGCGGCGTTATTGCCATAAACTGTTTTATCAGCCCTACAAAAGAATCGCGCGATATGGCAAAAAGTATTATCGGAAAAGAAAATCTGATTGAAGTTTTTGTCAGTACGCCGATTGAAGTTTGCGAAAAACGAGATATAAAAGGACTGTATGCAAAGGCACGCAGCGGCGAATTAAAAAATTTTAC
>CAZCPV010000105.1:0-10120 GCA_964500765.1 uncultured Draconibacterium sp. | reverse complement strand
CGGGTTTAAATGGTGGACATACCCGTTTTTGGTCGGAGCATTTTTCCTCGGACAATTATCAGGAAAGAAAATTGCCGATTACAGAAAAGAAAAAATAAAAGGAACTTCTGATATTAAAAACTCGGACAAGGAATAATACTGTGCTTGTCAAATCGCCTGTCTAAATTTTTATTAAATTCATAAATTAAAGATATTTCGTGAGCACCGCCGGTATGGCTGAAAAGACTGTTGATTACGGTCATATCGTAACTGTAACCGATTTTTAAATCCGGAGTAATTTTAAATCCTACCAATACAATAATTGCATCAATATTATTAAATGTTTTACTGTTTTTATCTCTTATCGGAATACCTCTGAACCATGCACCGAGAATAAGCGGGTCGTGTGTCCAATAAGCACCGATATCCAGTTGGTCAAATTGATCCCAATATTGGTAATTAAATGCAAATGTAACATTCTCGATATCTCTTCCGTATCTTACGCGTCTGTTTTTTTGGTCGCGCAAAAGAATTTTTGCACCTCCGAAAACAGACCATTTCATACTCATTCGGTCATTATAGCCGTACAACGATTGAGACGGTCTGAGAAGATGATCAACCGAAAATCCGCCCCAGTATAAATCGGTATAAGCCAAAAGCGATGCGGTAAAATCAATATATGCCTTGGTCGGTGAAGGCGGAGCCATACTGCTTACCGAATTGCTTCCCAAAAGTTGGTCGGCAAAAGTTAATTTTTCGAAATCGATAGAACGTCTCGAGTATTTAAATTGAATACCCGGTCTTAAAAACCACTCGGAATTTATATTTCCTCTTTTTTGTCCGATTTTAATTTTATAGGAATATAATAAACTGGCTTCTGTTAAGCCCAATTTTCCGACACCGGCAACGTCTCTGAAAACTAATAAACCGACACCGCTTTTTGCACGCTTAAAATAATTATCAACACCCACGGAATAGGTCGTAAAAGTTCCGGGAATTGCAGGCCATTGATCTCTGTAATTTAATGACAACCTGCTGGCTTCAGTTAAACCGGCAAAAGACGGAGCAATAGTCATCGGTGTAGAATAAAACTGAGAATAATGAGCAATCTGAGCTGTTCCGATTGTCGAAATAACTGTAAATACAACTAAAAATCCGATTAATTTTTTCAATTTACCTGTTTTAAAGATAAGCACAAATATAAAAAATAACGGCAAATATCGAAATATTATTATTATTTTTTTTATAAAATGATATAAACAAAATTAGTACCGAAAATTTTTTTACTTAGATTCTTTTGATAAAGAATTTAATTTATGAAGCCCTTCAAAAATATCTTTTTTTGTTATAATATTTTGATATTCAGGGAAACCGACATCTTTCAAAAGGACTGTTTGAATGTTTTTATTTGTATTTTTTTTATCGTGTTTCATTAAGTTTGAGATGATTAAAAAATCTTTCTCCGGAACAGTAATTTTTTTATAAATATTAAAAATATCACTTGAAATCTTATAAAAAAGATCTTTGTCGAAATTAAGGTATTTTACGGAAAGCCATAATTCACAGATAATTCCGAAAACAACAGCGGTACCGTGATTTATGCTTATATGCCCTTTTTCAAAAAAATAACTTTCAATTGCATGTCCGAATGTATGTCCGAAATTTAACGTTTTTCGCAAACCGGTTTCCGATACATCATTTTTGACGAAATGTAATTTTATATTGACGGATTTTCTTATTAAAGAGCTGAAATTTTTATAATTTTTTTCAGGAAAATCATTCCTTATAAAATGAATTATCTCATCATAATGTGCTTTGTCAAAAATTAAAGCATGTTTTATCATTTCACCGAAACCGGATAAAAGCTCTTCCTTATTCAGAGTTTTCAGAAAATCGGGAGAAATAAAAACTTTCTCCGGAAAGGCAAAAGTCCCGATTTGATTTTTTATGCCGGAAAAGTTAATTCCGGTTTTGCCTCCGACAGATGCATCAACTTGTGCCGTCAGAGTAGTCGGAATATTAATAAATGCTACACCTCGCTTAAATGTTGATGCCGTAAAGCCGCCCAAATCCGTTACAATTCCGCCGCCTAAATTAATTATTAACGAATTTCTGTCAGCTTCTTCCTTAATCAAAAAATCCCGAATTTTCGTTACGGTTTCAATCGTTTTATATTTTTCTCCCGGGTTCATTATAAAAACCGGTGTGTTCTCGGGCAGAGCCGACTGTATAACAGGATAACAAAATTCTATGCAATTCTTATCCGTAATAACGAAAACTTGTTTTGAAGAATTCTTTTTTAAAAAATTCCGTATTTCGAAATTTAAATCTTCGGTATGAGTAATATCATTTTGATTAAAACTTATATTCATTAATTTTGTTTTTCGATAGTAAAATTTGTGCTAAAATATAAATATTTGGCAAATGATGTTTTAGAATAGTTTTTATTTCAATTTTTATTTAATCGAAATTATAATTTTGTAACATTTTAATTTATACAGAAAATTATGGATTTTACAAATACCGAAACGGCGTTTATCTCTAAATCGGACAGAGATATGACAAAGACCTTATTTTTATATAAAATAATGGCAAGTCCTTTTATAACAAAAGTCGCAAAAAAATTAACTCAATTTGCTTTGGCAATCAGGTTTCCGGTAAATTGGATAGTGAAACCGACGATTTACAAACTTTTTGTCGGCGGAGAAACAATTGATGAATGTGCCCCGAGAGTGAAAATTATGGGTAAACACGGTGTAAAGTCTATTTTAGATTATTCCGTGGAAGGAAAAGAGGCAATTGAAGATATCGAAAAAGCACTGCAAGAAACACTTAAATCAATTGAAAATGCCGGGAAATTTGAGAATATTCCGTTTGCCGTTTTTAAACCTACGGCTTTTACAAGCAAACATATTCTTACAAAAGCAAGTACAAACGAAGAACTGACGGAAGATGAAAAAAAAGAAGCCCAAAATTTTAAAGACCGAGTAAAAACTTTGTGCCAAAAAGCGTATGATGTCGGTATTCCTATTTTAATAGATGCGGAAGATTCTTGGTATCAGAACTTTATAGACGAAACAGTTAATGAAATGATGCAGATTTTCAACAAAGAAAAAGCGGTTGTTTATAATACATGGCAAATGTATCGCAAAGACCGTTTGGAAAATTTGAAAAAAACCTATGAGAAAGCCAAAGCAGGAAATTATTTCTTGGGTGCGAAATTTGTGAGAGGTGCATATATGGAAAAGGAACGAGAAAGAGCGAAAGAAATGGGATATGAATCGCCGATTCACGATACCAAACAAGATACGGATAATGCCTATAACGATGCATTAAGATTTACTTTTGAACATCGGGATATTATTTCAACTTTTAACGGTACGCATAATGAAGAAAGTACTTTGTTGTTAGTTAACTTAATGAAACAAAATAATATAGAAAAAACAGACAGTCGTTTTTGGTTTTCGCAATTATTCGGAATGAGCGACCATATCAGTTTTAATTTGGGAAAAGCCGGATACAATGTTGCCAAATATTTACCCTACGGACCCGTAAAACATGTTTTACCTTATCTTTTCAGAAGAGCCGAAGAAAATACATCGGTAAAAGGGCAAACAAGTCGCGAATTAATGCTGATAAAAAAGGAAATTAAAAGAAGAAAACAGCTTAAAAAACAGTAAATATTGTATTTTTCTTTGAATAATGAGCGTAAAGACACTAACTTTACGCTCATTATTTTTTATAAATAAAAATCTCGGGGTGAATTAGTAAAATGAATTAAAGGATGAAAAAATTGCGGATAAATAGATATAATACCGGATAATAACAGCCAATCCGGTTCAAACAGAACGCTGATGACACGGATTTATACAGATTTTATTCGTGATTATCCGCAAAATTCGCGTCACCTGTGTTCTGTTTTCTATAATAAAGAAAATAAATTTCAACTCTTGATTCGCATTAGTTTTTTCGTATTTAATAAAATCATTCAAACTGAGCATAAAAACACTTTCAACTTTACAAACTTTTAACTTTATAAACTTTCAACTTTACAAACTTTTAACTTTATAAACTTTCAACTTAACAAACTTTCAACTAAATAACCCATAATGAAAGCAGACATTATAGCAATAGGCGATGAAATTTTAATAGGTCAAATTACCGATACAAACTCACAATTTATTGCCGAAAAATTAAATTTATCGGGATTTGAAATACGGCAAATTACAAGTGTTGCCGACGATAAAAATCACATTGTTTCCGTTTTGGACGAAGTTTCGAAATATACCGATTTGGTTTTAATGACCGGCGGGCTGGGACCTACCGAAGACGATTTAACCAAACAAACCTTAACCGATTATTTCGGAGGCAATTTAGTTTTGAACGAAGAAGTGCTCGAAGATGTAAGACAATTTGTAAAAAACAAAGGATTTGAGCTCAACGAAAGAAATAGGAAACAAGCCGAAGTACCGGACAACTGCAAAATTATCAGAAATAAAAACGGAACTGCCGCCGGGATGCGGTTCGAGAAAAATAATACGATTTTTATTTCTATGCCCGCCGTTCCCTTTGAAATGAAAGAGATGTTTGAAACAAGCATTTTGCCTTTTCTGAAAGAAAAATTTAATCTGCCGAAAATTGTTCATCGAAATGTGCTGACATACGGTTTTTTTGAATCAAGTTTAGCCGAAAAACTTTCGTCTTGGGAAGAACAATTGCATCCGAAAATAAAATTGGCTTATTTGCCCTCGCCGGAGCGAATTCGTTTACGATTAAGCATGATTTGCGATTCGGAAGAAAAAGCCGAAAAAATACTTGACGAGGAAGTGCAAAAATTACAAAACTTAATCGGTGAAAGTATATTCGGGTACGGCGATATATTTTTGCAGGAAGCACTTGCCGAAATATTAAAAGAAAAAAAAGCAACAATTTCAACCGCCGAAAGTTGCACAAGCGGAAATATTGCCCGGCTTATAACGTCCGTTCCGGGAAGTTCGGCATATTTTAAAGGCGGAATTGCGGCATATTCTAACGAAGTTAAAACCGCTTTGTTGAAAGTACCCGAAGAAATTTTGGAAAAACACGGTGCCGTAAGCCGTGAAGTTGTTGAGCAAATGGTAAAAGGACAATTGGAACTTTTTAATACCGACTACGGAATTGCCGTTTCCGGAATTGCCGGACCCGACGGCGGAACACCTGAAAAACCCGTAGGTACAACATGGATCGCCGTAGGTAACAAAAATAAAATTATTGCCCGAAAATATACATTCGGCACACGGAGATTGCTGAATGTGCGATTTGCAAGTTCGAAAGCTATGGATAATTTAAGACGATTTATTTTGGGATATGATTTTTAATTTATTTAAATTTCTGTATATTTGTAGAAACAATTTCTTCTTACTATGAAACATTTTAATAAATTTTTGTTTGTTTTTCTTCTGTTTGCGATAATTTCGAGTGTTTATGCACAAAAAACGGAAGATAATTCGGCAACACAAGGTTTTATTCTAAAATCCGTAAAACCTAAATTTTCAATTACTTTTCCGGCATCGTACAAACAGGAAGAACACACGGTTGAAAACGGACTGAAAACCGAACTTTACAGAGCTGTAAAAGGCGATAATGTGTATATGTTTAAATTTACGGAACACAAAAATCCCGCAGTTTCTTCCGATAATAAAATGTATATGGAAGCTTCGCTTGAATCGTTTGTAAACGGCATACAGGCAGATTTAATTAAAAAATACGACTTTAAAGAAAAAAAACAAAAAGGGCTGGAAGCGTTTTTAAAAATTCCGGATAAAAATTTATATGTATTTTATCGGGTACTGATTATAAAACATGTTCAGTATCAGATAATTGTTATTACAAAAGATATGCAAAAATCAATTGAAATAAATAAATTTTTTGCTTCTTTCAGTATTTAATTTGACGTTTTTTCATTAATTAAGAAAAATATTGCTTTTATTAAGTAAAACACCAAAACTTCAAGTACAAATTAAATGAAAACTATTTCTTCTGTAAGAAATTTATTAATTACCCTATTTTTCTTTAAAATCGGATTGTTGACCGGTTATTCTCAGCAAAAATCTGCAGATTCATTAATTATTTTACTTTCCGAAGAAAAAAATGACAGTGTAAAAATTGAGCTTTACCAAAAGACAGGTAAATTATTTTTGCCAGAAAATAAAGATTCCGCATTGTATTTTTTTAAAAAAGGAATTCTAAATGAAGGTAATAATATAAAAGAAAAAGCAAATTGTTATTTTTATTCGGCTGAAATCTTAAATCATAAAAAAAAATATCCCGAAGCTTTAAAGTTATATTTTAAGGCAATTGATTTATATTCTTTACTTGATAATTATAAAAAATTAATATTGGCAAATGAGCGAATTGCAAGAATTTATTATCAATTTGATTCCTACGACAATGCGTTGAAATATTTTAAAAAATCGTCTGAAAATATTCTTAAATCAGGTGATGAGGAAAATTTAGCAAAAACATATAATAATTTAGGAATTCTGTACAAACGTAAAAAAGATTATAAAAATGCTGTTTTTTATTACAAAAAAGCAATTGCACTTAAAGAAACAGCAAAAGATTCCGCCGGATTGTCCAAAACGTATAATAATATCGGAACTGTATATTTATATTTATTTGAATATAAAAAAGCAAAAAAATATTTCTTAAAATCTATAAATATAAAGAAGCGTTTGAATGATACGGCGGGAATTTGCTCTTCATATATAAATTTAGCCGGTTTGTATATTAATATGGGAGATTCTGCAAAAAATAAAAATAAGAAATATAAATATTATAAAAATGCTGTTAACTATTCCGAGAAAGCATTTAATTTAACAAAATATTGCAATGATACGGAATATGAATACAACTCAACATATTATGCTTCGGTAGCTTATGAGCATATCGGTAATTTAAAGAAAGCTTTAAAGTTCAGAAAATTATATTCAGACATTCAAGACAGTATTTATGATAAAGAGCAATTAAAAGCAGTACAAAAAGCAGAATTGGAATTTAACTCTGCAAATCTTTCAAAAAGAAACAAATTGTTATCAGAAAAACAAAAATTAATTGAAGATAAATTAGCTGAATCTCAGGCACGTAAATTATATTTCGGTATTGCTTTAATTTTGCTTTTAATTTTAATTATTTATGCATTTGTTACAAACCAAAAAATTAAAAACACAAATAAACGCCTGCTTTTATTAAATCGAAAAATTAATGAACAAGATGAGACATTGCGGGCAAGCGAAGAAAAATTCAGGACTTTATTTGAAAATTCACCTTTCGGTATTTTTATTGTTGCTCCCGACGGTTCCGTTACCGATGCAAATAATTCATTAATAAAAATTTTGGGTTCTCCTTCTGTTGAAGAAACCAAGAAAATAAATATTTTAAAATTTCCGCTTCTCGTGAATATCGGTTATTCCGCCGATATTAAAAAATGTTTGGATGAAGGTGTTGTCGTAAAACAATTGTATCACTATACATCCAAATGGGGAAAAAGTAATTATTTGCGGGGATATAATTTTCCTATGTTCGATGAAAACGGTAAGGTAATAAAAGTATATTGTGTTGCGGAAGATGTTACGAAAAGGGTTGAAACAGAAAATTTATTAAAAGAAAGCGAAGAAAAATACAGAATTCTGTTTGAACAAACGGAAGATGCTGTTTTAATTATCGAAAACGGAAAATTTACGGAATGCAATAATGCCGCGGTAAAACTTTTCGGTTATGATAATAAAAACGAAATAATCGGCAAAATGCCTTCGGTACTTTCGCCCGAGAAACAATTAAATAATCGGAATTCTTACGATGAAGCCCTGAAAATGATAGGTAATGCCGTTAAACGCGGAGCATACAGATTTGAATGGATTCATAAAAAGAAAAACGGAAAGATTTTTTTTGCCGAAGTTTTATTAACGAATATTCCTTATAAAGATTCACACTTTATTCATACCGTAGTAAGAGATATTTCCGAGCATAAAAAAAACGAATTTAATCTTATAAAAGCAAAAGAAGAAGCTGAAAATGCAAATAAACTGAAAAGCGAATTTTTGGCAAATATGTCGCATGAAATTCGTACACCGATGAATGCTATTGTCGGGTTTTCTGGTATTTTGTCAGAACGAATTCATGATAAAACGCTTAAATCATTTGTTAATAAAATTGAAATCAGCGGGAATAATTTATTACGTTTAATAGAAGATATATTAGATATTTCTAAAATTGAAGCCGGACATATCGAAATAATTAAACATAATGCGGATATTAATGAATTATCGGAAGATATAAATAAAATGTTTGTCGGGAAAGCAAATGAAAAAGGAATTGATTTCGGTATATCTGTTGACAAAAATATTCCACCCCTGCTTTTTATTGACGATTTCAGAATAAAACAAGTATTGACTAATTTAGTGGATAATGCATTAAAGTTTACTAAAAAAGGGAGTGTATCGGTTGAGTTTATTTGCGAAAATTGTTCGAATAACCGTATCGATTTAAAATTGACGGTAAAAGATACGGGAATAGGAATAGCTGTTGAAGAAAAAGATTTTATTTTTGAAAATTTCAGGCAATCAGAAAGGAGATTCTCCGGAGAATATTCCGGAACCGGTTTAGGTTTGGCAATTTCCAAACATCTTACCGAACTTATGAACGGAAAAATAACCGTAAAAAGTGAACTCGGGATAGGTTCGGAATTTACTGTTCTGTTTAAAGATGTTAAAACAGCAAGTGATAATAAAAAATATATTAAGCCGCATAAATCAACAAATTATGATTTAAAAGAGTTGAAAATTTTGTTAGCCGAGGATAATTTAATTAACAGGCAATTGATAGCGGCTTTACTGGAAAATACAAACTTTGTTATTACCGAAGCCGTTAACGGGAAAAAAGTCTTGGAACTTCTTGAAAAAGAAATTCCGGATATTATTTTAATGGATATACAAATGCCTGTTTTGGACGGTTATGAAGCAACAAAAATTATAAAAAAGGATGAGCGATTTAAGGATATTCCCGTTATTGCACTTACCGCCCATGCTATTAAAGATATGGTTGCAAAATACCACACAATATTTGATGATTATTTGACAAAACCCGTAAGCCGTGAGGATATTTTAGAATCTATTTCAAAATTTGTTTCTTAAAATAATTCCGGAATAAAAAAACATAAGGCAAATCTGTATCAATCTCATTCAATCTTTTTCAATCTACAACAATCAACTTTACCGTTTCACACCCATAAAACTTTTTGGCGGTGTCGTTTTACGGAATAAAGATATTTAAACTTCGGGTAACCGACAATTAAAGAAGTGATAACTTTATTTTTTTCGGGAATTTTAAATAATTTTTTGAGTTCGGTAAATTTGTTGACGGCAGGACCGATTAATCCGATAATAGTTGCTCCCAAACCTGCCGAATGTGCCGAAAGCATGGCAATTGTATTGCAAATATGGGCATCTTCGGTATGTTCTTCGGCTTCCGGTTTTGCATGAAAAATAAAAATTGCCGGTGCATTGCGGGTGATTGCATTATAATTTTTAAGATTGTAATGATTGAGGTTAACCATCGGCATTAAATGATTTTTTATCGTATTAAAAGTCTCGATACCTTCTTGTTTTTTTATAAAATGACGAATAATCGGATTTTTAAACCATTTTTTTAAATCGTCATAAAATTTTGACATTAATGGTAAGGATTTTTCAATAATTTCTTTGTCCGTTATAACGGAAATTAAAATTTCATCGTTTTTTGCTCCGAACGGTGCCGTGTAAATACTTTCGATAATTTGTTGCAATTTTTCTTTTTCAACCGGCTTATTTCTGAATTCTCTGACGGAGCGACGTGTTTTTAAAAAGTCGTAAAATTGAGAATAATTGATTGTATTTTCGGGTAATAATTCAAAATCATTCTCGTAAGTCATTGAATTTACCGTGATTGCCTGTGTACTGCAAACAGCCATGCAATGTCCGCATTCAAGACAAATATGTTTTCGTTCTTCTTTAAAGTATGTTTGTTTGTTTTCGTTTACGGCTAATATTTTTGAAGGGCACACATTGACACAAATTCTGCAACTTTTACATTTTTGATAATCTATTTTCATGGTATATGTTTTAGG
>CAZCPV010000104.1:0-10140 GCA_964500765.1 uncultured Draconibacterium sp. | reverse complement strand
CATTATTTGGATTAGTCCGGGCGGGGATACGGATATTATTGAAATAGGAGAAGATGTTTCTGAACTGACTTCCGTCCCCTTTGATTTTGTTCAAAGATATTAATAAAATTACCGTAAATAAAACTACATGTATTACTGTGTATTAATATGTTACAGTGTCTTTTTGCTTTACTTTGCAATAATTTCCGGATTTATTATCGGGTTTCTTCGTTTAAAAACATTTGTTCCCGAAAAAAAAAATACTGTTAAGGATTTAAAACTTTCCGTTCTTATTCCTTTTAAGAATGAAGAAAAAAATTTACCGATAATTTTTGAAAACTTAAAAAAGCAAACTTTAAATCAAGAATTTTTTGAAGTTTTGTTTATCGATGACCGGTCAACAGACCGTTCGGTATTTTTACTTAAGGATTTGATAAAAAACACTGCTAATTTCAAACTTATTTCTACAGGGGAAAATAAATCGGGGAAAAAAGATGCTTTAAAAGCCGGTATTGAATACAGCAACAACAAATTAATCGTATTAACCGATGCCGATTGTTTTCATTCGGAAAACCGGCTTGAAACAATTTATTTTTATTATTTAGAGTACAAACCAAAAATGATTATTGCCCCAGTTTTAATGACCGGCATGTCATTTTTTCAAAAATTACAAGCTGTTGAATTTTTGAGCTTGACGGCTTCTACAGCCGGAGCTGCGGGAATAAATCATCCGATAATGTGCAACGGTGCAAATTCAGCATTTGAAAAAGCTGTTTTTTATGAATTTAAAGATGCCCTGCATACAAACGAAATCTCCGGCGATGATGTTTTTTTATTGCACAATATTAAAAAGAAATACCCGAAGGGTATTCATTACCTGAAATCAAATGATGCAACAGTTTTTACCGAAGCCGAAACAAGTTTACAATCTTTTATTCGACAACGGCTGCGATGGACTTCAAAGAGTAAAAGTTACAGAGATTTTGATACCGTTTTTGTTTCTGTTATCGTATTTTTAACTAATATTTTATTATCGGGGGCTTTAGTAAGTTTATTTTTTAAGCCCGATGCTTATGTATTTGTAATCAGTTTATTTTTGATAAAAACTATTCCGGATTTTATTCTTATTCTTACGGCAGGAAATTTTTTCAAACAAAAGAAAACATTAATATCGCTTTTAATATTAAGTGTTATATATCCGTTTTATGTTGTATTTATCGGCTTCTCGGGTATCTTTACAAAAAATATTAAATGGAAACAAGATTAGTGTATAATTATAATTTTTTTTGTAAGCGTTTTTTTATACGAATAAAGTTTCAAGAAAAAAATTCCGTCGGAAAGCTTTGATACATCTGCTTCTTTTTTATAGGTTTCAAGAACTTTCTTACCCGTAAAATCATATAAATCGGCTTTTATAAAATCCTTACATTTTATAGTGAGTTGTGATTTTACCGGATTAGGATAAATTTCAATATCCGTTTTTTCTATATTTTCGATATCTGTTCCGGCAGGCACTTCAACGACCGACACCTGCCAATCTTGTGTTAAAGGTAAAGTTTCGTGCGAAACGGTATATGTTACCGAACCGGAAGAAAAATCCTGCGAAGTACCGGATTCGGGATTAACCGTAAATCCGTTATAGACAAAAATATTCGGAGATAAATCGGTTAAATCGGTTCCTTCGAGAACGGGAATTGTAACCGTATAATTCGGAGTGCCGTTAATCACAACATCTCCGTAAAGTTCAGGCAAATTTGCTCCGATAATATCGGGTCCGGCATTTATAACACTTACTTCCCAAGATTGTGCTGTTTTAGAAAAATTATTATCAACCGTATAAGTTACCGGTCCGGTCGAAAAATCGACAATTTCTCCGGAAGCAGGCGTAATTTGAAAACCTGCGGGTATTTGGATTGTCGGACTTAAAGCATTTAAAGCCGTGTCAGCAGGCATAACAACTTTAACCGTATAATCCGGTTCGTTTTTTATTTCCGTATTAACCAATTGCCCTTGAACTGTAAATGATTGTATTTGCGGATTCGGAGAAGCATATTGTCCGTATATATCGGCAATAAGCATCATATCGGGATATAATATTTCAGAAACATTAATCGGTTCGTTAACTCCGCAATGCGGTGCACGAATATAAGTTGAGTCGGAAATTCTGTCATTATTAGAACCCAAAAACAACAAGTTATTATCTTCCTGCCCATTGGGTAAGAGAAACTCCGTAACCAGAACTTTTCCCTCGGTAACAAGATATCCGGGAGACAAATTAATGTTTTTTAATGTTCCTGTTTCGGAATCCGACACCGTAACCGTATCTGAAACCAACAAAGACAAACTGTCTCTGATAATTGTCTTGTGGTTATACTCGGACATAACATATAATTTAACAATAAGCATTTGCCCCGAACCGTTTCCCGAAAGTGCTTTTTCAACAGCAATTCCAACGGAATCCACAATCCAATCACCGTTCAGATTAAAATCGTTCTTTAAATCATAAGCTAAATAATATGAATTTTCGTAATGAAATAATTCATTATTATTGCAGGAAACCGTCATTCCGGGAATGATAGTTTGAGAAGCCGAATGGGTTATACGAAAACTTTTATCTGATTTAATTGATTTTTTTAAATAATTATTATTCAGTGTATTATTATGATTTACCGAAAATTCCTGTGCAAAAATCGTATTATAAAAAAAAACGGTTACTATGAGGAGGAAGCTTGATTTCATTTGTAATTCTTTTTTACAAAAATAAAAAAAGAGCGTTCTAAAAACGCTCTTTTTCAAAATATTTTAATAAAATTTATTTACTTTCTTTGTCTTCTTCGGTTGCGTCTTCCTCTTTTTTATCTTCAGGTTCCGAATTTTCGGTTTTATCAGCAGTAGTTTCAATATTTTTTTCTTCAGTTTCTTCTGCTGTTTCGTCTTTTATATCTTCAATTTTTTCCTCAACAACCGTTGTTTTTTCGGCAACTTTCGTTTTCCCTCTTCTTGTACGTTTTTTCTTGGTTTGAGTTGCCTTATCAGAAAAATAATTTTCATTATAATCGACTAATTCAATAATACACATTTCGGCATTATCACCGAGTCGTGCACCTGTTTTTAATATTCTGGTATAACCGCCTTCTCTATCGGCAATTTTTTGAGAAATTTCTCTGAAAAGTTTGTTAACGGCATGTTTATTTTGCAATTTTCTGAAAACCATTCTTCGAGAATGTGTTGTATCGTCTTTTGATCGGTTAATCAAAGGTTCAACAAAACTTCTTAAAGCTTTGGCTTTTGCAACCGTTGTTTTTATTCTTTTATGCTCAATTAAAGATATTGCCATATTGGACAACATTGCTTTTCTGTGAGCTGTTTTTCTGCCGAGATGATTAAATTTCTTCCTGTGTCTCATTTCTTTATTCCTTATCTAATTTATATTTACTTACATCCATGCCGAATGATAAACCTCTGTTTTCTAATAATTCTTCTATTTCGGTTAATGATTTTTTTCCGAAATTTCTGAATTTTAATAAATCATTTTTATTATAAACAACCAATTCTCCGAGGGTATCAACATCAGCTGCTTTTAAACAATTTAAAGCTCTGACGGACAAATCCAAATCAACTAATTGTGTTTTAAGTTGTTGACGCATATGCAGAATTTCCTCATCAAATTCTTCATTTTCTTTTTTCTCTTCAGAATCAAGTGTGATTTTTTCGTCTGAGAATAACATAAAATGATGAATTAAAATTTTAGCTGCTTCTTTTAATGCATCTTTAGGAGTTATAGAACCGTCGCTTTCAATATCAAAGATTAATTTTTCATAATCTGTTTTTTGACCGACTCGATAATTTTCAATCGTATATTTTACATTTTTAATCGGTGTAAAAATAGAATCAACTGCAATTAAACCGATTTCAGATGTATCAATATCGTGTTCATCACCGCTTACATACCCTCTGCCTTTTTCAACGGTAACATCTATTTGCAAACGAACATCTTTTTCCATTGAGCAAATAATCAAATCGGGATTCAGCACCTCAAAATCGGTCATAAAATTGTTCAAATCGCCTGCCGTAAATGTATTTTTTCCGGAAACATTAACAACAAATCGTTCATTTTCAGAATCTTCCGAAAGCTGTTTAAATCGAATTTGTTTTAAATTCAGGATAATTCGCGGAACATCTTCAATCACGCCGGATATTGTTGAAAATTCATGATCAACACCGTCAATTTTTATTGATGTAATTGCAAATCCCTCAAGAGAAGACAATAAAATTCTTCTCAAAGCATTACCGACGGTAATACCGTAACCGGGTTCAAGCGGTCGAAATTCAAATCTTCCGGAAAAGTCATTCTGTTCAATCATTATAACCTTATCCGGTTTTTGGAAATCTAAAATAGCCATAAAAAATCTATTATATTTACTATTTTGAATATAATTCTACTATTAACTGTTCTCTGATATTCTCAGGAATTTCATCGCGTTCCGGCAAGTTAACGAATTTTCCCGTTAACAAATTATTATCCCACTCAATCCAGGAATATTTTGTATGTACCCCTTTAGATAATGAATCGGTAATTACTTCAAGAGATTTTGATTTTTCTCTTACACCGACAATATCACCCGGACTTACTTGGTAAGACGGTATATTTACGACTTTATCATTAACGATAATGTGCCTGTGTGAGACTAATTGTCTTGCAGCAGCTCTTGTGGGGGCGATTCCCATTCTGAAAACGACATTATCCAATCTGGATTCTAACAATTGAAGAAAAACTTCACCTGTAATACCTTTAATCGCATCGGCTTTTTTAAAGGTATTATAAAATTGTTTTTCTAACAATCCGTATGTATAACGTGCTTTTTGTTTTTCTTTTAACTGAACTCCGTATTCGGAAACTTTTCTTCGTCTGCTGTTTCCGTGTTGTCCCGGAGGATAATTCTTTTTTTCAAATGCTTTATCCGGACCGAAAATAGGAGCGCCTAATTTTCTGGCTATTTTTGTTTTTGGACCTCTGTACCTTGCCATTATATTTTATCTTTTCAATATTATTAAAATTAAACTCTTCTTCTTTTAGGCGGTCTGCAACCGTTATGCGGTAAAGGTGTTACGTCTTGGATTTCGGTAACCATAATACCTGCTGCATGAATAGCTCGGATAGCAGCTTCGCGTCCGTTACCGGGACCTTTAACATAGACTTTAACTCTTCTTAAACCCAATTCGTGAGCAACTTTTGCACAATCAGCGGCAGCAACTTGAGCTGCATAAGGTGTGTTCTTTTTAGAACCTCTGAACCCCATTTTACCTGCAGAAGACCAAGAAATTACCTGGCCTGTTCCGTTAGCCAAAGTAATAATTATATTGTTGAAAGATGAGTGGATGTGTGCTTGTCCGGCTGCTTCAACAATAACTTTTCTTTTCTTCGTCGATTTTGAAATTTTCTTTGCCATATTATATTAAGAAATAATAAACTAATTATTTAAAATACTCTGCGAATTTTTCGTGTTCGAGCATTATTTTTTGTTTTTTGTCCTCTGACGGGAAGACCGATTCTGTGTCGTATCCCGCGATAACTGCCTATATCTCGAAGTCGTTTAATATTCATTTGTTTTTCTGAACGTAATTCTCCTTCAATTTTATAGTTATCAACGATAATATTACGAATGTTACCTTTTTGCTCATCTGTCCAATCTTGAACTTTAATATTTTTATCAACTTTTGCCTGTTCAAGTATTTTTTGAGCTGTTGTTTTACCTATTCCGTAAATATAGGTCAAAGAGATTTCGCCTCTTTTATTATCCGGTATGTCTACACCTGCGATTCTAGCCATAATTATATCGTTTTATTATTAACCTTGTCTTTGTTTAAATTTAGGATTTTTTTTGTTGATTACATAAAGTCGTCCTTTTCTTCTGACGATTTTACAATCAGCACTTCTTGTTTTAACTGACGCTCTTATTTTCATTGTCTTAATTTTTATATCTATATTTTATTCTTCCTTTAGTTAAATCATACGGTGACATTTCAACCTTAACTTTATCCCCGGGTAATATTCTGATATAGTGCATTCTCATTTTACCGGCAATATGTGCCGTAATTATATGTCCGTTTTCTAATTCAACTCTGAACATTGCATTAGAAAGAGCTTCTTTTACAACACCGTCTTGTTCTATTGAAGGTTGTTTTGCCATATTACAAATATTACATTGAGATTTGTGATGTTCCCGCTCTTCCGGAAATTCTTCCTGATTTTGTCAGTCCGTCGTAATGACGCATTAACAAATGACTTTCAACATGTTGCAAAGTATCCAAAACAACACCTACTAAAATCAATAAAGAAGTTCCTCCGAAAAAATATGAAAACTGATTATTTATACCTGCTATTTTTGCAAATGCGGGCATAATTGCAATTAATGCTAAGAAAACAGAACCGGGTAATGTAATTCTTGACATTATTTCATCCAAATGTTCAATTGTTTTTCTGCCGGGTTTTATTCCGGGAATAAATCCGCCGTTTTTCTTCATATCTTCAGCCATTTGTGTCGGATTTACCGTAATTGCGGTATAGAAATAGGTAAAAACAACCACTAATATTCCGTAAGTAAAATTATACCAAAATCCTGTTATATCTGAAAATGAGGCGGCAATAGCATTAGTTGTTTCCGAATCAAAGCGTGTAAGCATCATCGGAATAAACATTAATGCTTGTGCAAAAATGATAGGCATTACACCGGCTGCATTTACTTTTAAAGGTATGTATTGTCTTACGCCGCCGTATTGTTTATTTCCGACAATTCGTTTTGCGTATTGTACGGGGACTCGCCGTACGGCTTGTACAAGAGCAATTGATGCAACAAAAACTAAGAACAAAATAACCATTTCAACAATAAAAGCAATCATTCCGCCGCCGCCTGCACCGAGTTTAGAAACAACTTCGGCTGCAAATGAATTCGGTAAACGTGCAATAATACCAATCATAATCAATAAGGAGATACCGTTACCGATTCCTTTATCGGTAATTTTTTCACCCAACCACATAATAAACATCGTTCCCGCAACCATTAAAACGACAGCAGAAATCCAAAACAAATCTTGACTGTGCATTACAAATGCTTCTGAGGGTAAACGATATTTTAAGTTTGTTAAATATGCAGGTGCTTGAAATCCGGTAATGAGTACCGTAAGATAACGTGTAATTTGATTAATTTTAGTTCTTCCGCTTTCACCTTCACGTTGTAATCTTTGAAAATACGGAACAGCCATTCCGAGTAATTGGATTACAATAGAAGCAGAAATATACGGCATAATACCCAAAGCAAAAACAGAAGCATTGGCAAAAGCACCGCCGGAAAACATATTAATTAATGCGATTATACCGCCTGAACTTGCTTCTTTTTGAAAAGACGCTATCGCCAGCGGATCAACACCGGGCAAGACAACATGTGCACCCAATCTGTATATTAATATTAAACCGAGCGTAGCAAGGATTTTATTTCTTAAATCCTCAATTGCAATGATATTCTTTATTGTTTGAATAAATTTTTTCATTAATTCTGAATTTTTTCAACTTTACCACCGGCTTTTTCAATAGCTTCAACAGCTGATTTTGAAAAGGCATGAGCTTTAACTTCAATTTTTGCGGTTAACTCACCGTTACCGAGAATTTTTACCAAATCATTTTTTTGGATAAATCCGGCATCTTTAAGTATCTGTATATCAATAACATTAATTGATTTCTTTTTTGCCAGAGCATCAAGTGTATCAATATTAATTGCTTTATATTCGATACGGTTAATATTTCTGAATCCGAATTTGGGCAAACGTCTGTGAATCGGCATTTGTCCGCCTTCAAAACCGAATCTTCGAGAATAACCGGAACGTGATTTCTGACCGTTATGTCCGCGAGTTGCAGTACGTCCTTTACCTGAACCGATACCTCTTGCTATTCTTTTTTTCTTTTTAATCGAACCTTTTGCAGGTTTTAAA
The DNA here is from genome assembly GCA_964500765.1 of uncultured Draconibacterium sp. GTDB lineage: Bacteria > Bacteroidota > Bacteroidia > Bacteroidales > JAADGE01 > JAADGE01. The sequence goes on along the minus strand of CAZCPV010000104.1, from coordinate 2,175 downwards.
TTACTTAAATCCATCGTTTAAAATTTCTTCAGGTATTAATTATTTAATTTTTTCAACAGAAACCAGATGATTAACTTTTCTGATCATTCCTTTAATTTGATCGGTTTCTTCATGTTCGGCAGAACTGTTTATTTTTCTTAAACCCAAAGCAATCAAAGTTGCTTTTTGCCGTTCGGTAGAACCGATACTGCTTTTACGTTTTGTAACTTTTATCTTAGCCATTGTATTTTAATCTATCCGTTAAAAACTTTATCTATGGAAACTCCTCTGTGTTGTGTAACCGTATAGGCATCTCTCATTGTCAATAAAGCTTTCATTGTAGCTTTCACAAGATTATGAGGATTTGAAGAACCTTTTGATTTTGCCAACACATCTTTCACTCCCGCACTTTCAAGTACGGCACGCATTGCACCGCCGGCTTTAACACCTGTACCGTGAGATGCCGGAATCATAAGCACATCGGCACCGCCGTATCGTGCTGTTTGTTTGTGAGGGATAGTACCTTTTCTGACGGGTACTTTATGTAAATTTTTCTTAGCATCTTCAACGCCTTTTTGAATTGCAGTAGCAACCTCACCGGCTTTTCCGAGACCGTGACCGACAATACCGTTTTCATCACCTACGACAACAATAGCGGCAAAACTGAACGTACGTCCGCCTTTGGTTACTTTTGTTACACGTTTTATGGCAACTAATCTGTCTTTTAATTCTAAGTCAGTATTTCTTACTTGTTTTTCTTTGTTTCTAGCCATTTCAGTTAAAATTTAAGTCCTTCTTTTCTTGCTGCATCGGCTAAAGCTTTTACTCTGCCGTGGTATAAGTATCCGCCTCTGTCAAAAACTATTTTCGTAATTTTTTTTTCTTTTGCTTTTTCGGCAATATTTTTACCTACAATTGCAGCAATTTCTTCTTTTTTTGCCTTTTTATTTTCAGGGAAACCTTTATCGGCTGAAGATGCAGCGACAAGTGTTTTTTCCGAAACATCATCAATCAGTTGAACGTAGATATGTTTATTGCTTCTGAATACGGACATTCTCGGAACTTCCGCAGTTCCGCTGATTCTTTTTCTGATACGTTTTCTTATTCGTATTCTCCTGTCTCTTTTTGATAAAGCCATTTTTTAATTCTTTTTATTATAAATATTATTCTGCTGCTGCTTTTCCGACTTTCTTTCTTACATATTCGTCAACGTAACGTATTCCTTTTCCTTTGTAGGGTTCGGGTTTACGGAAAGATCTTACTTTAGCCGCAACTTCACCTAACAGTTGCTTATCAAAACTTTTCAGCGTGATAAATGCGTTTTGTCTTTTTTCTTGTTGAACTTCAGCTTTTACTTCATCAGGTAATTGTAGTATAATCGGGTGAGAATAACCGACATTTAATTCTAATAATTGTCCAGTTACTGAAGCTCTGTAGCCGACACCGATAACTTCCAATTTTTTTTCAAATCCTTTGGAAACGCCTTCAATCATATTATTAACCAAAACTCTTGATAATCCGTGAAACGATTTATGTTCTTTAGAATCAGAGGGTCGTGTTAAATTGATTGTATTTCCTTCAATCTCAAGTTTGATGTCTTTATGAATTTTTTGAGATAATTCTCCCAATTTACCTTTTACGGTAACGATATTATCATCAGAAACATCTATTTTTACACCATCCGGAATATTTACCGGTAATTTACCTATTCGTGACATCTTATAATTTTATTTCAAAATTTATTTTTAATAAACATAACATAATACCTCACCGCCTAATTTTTGACGGGCTGCTTCTTTATTGGTCATCACGCCTTTAGAAGTTGAGATAATAGCTATTCCTAATCCGTTTAATACTCGGGGCATATCAACTGCCGAAGTATATTTTCTTAAACCCGGTGTACTTACACGTTCGAGTTTATGAATTGCGGGTACTTTCGTTTTCGGATGATATTTCAAAGCGATTTTAATTATACCTTGTTTATTATCATCTTCGAATTTATAACTTAAGATATATCCTTGATCAAATAATAACTTTGTTATTGCTTTTTTTAAATTAGAAGCCGGAATTTCAACCACTTTATGTTTAGCCATAACGGCATTTCTAATTCGTGTAAGGTAATCTGCAACCGTATCTGTAATCATTACTAAATTATTTAAATTATTTTACCAACTTGCTTTCTTTACTCCGGGGATT
>CAZCPV010000103.1:0-10140 GCA_964500765.1 uncultured Draconibacterium sp. | reverse complement strand
GAAGGAAGTTTTCCGAATTTTATCAAAGAAATTAAATACATTGATAATTCAAGAATCAAAATTGATATTATCAAAATAATATTGTTATTTATAACTGCATTTTTTTTAAAATAAACATAAAACAAAATTGAGAAGTAAAAGAATAAATCAATTATTGTATCGTGAACTCTGAATTTCGATGTCGATATTTTTATATTTCGGGCAATTATTCCGTCAAAAATATCCGTTAATATGCCGGTATAAATTAAAGAAAGTACAATATATGCAGTATGAAAATTTTTCGTAAAAGAAAAAATAAAAATTGCAAATGCGATAAGCAACCGACTGTATAACAACAATGCAGGGATATATTTCTTCGATAAATTCATTATATTAAATTTGAAAAAATTTCCGATAAGGGATTTTCGTTATTACCGACCGTAATTTTATATTTTTCTTTTAAACTATCAGGTGCATTTTTAACGATATAACTTTTCCCGGTAATATCCAAAAAATGAATATCGTTATAATCATTACCTATGCCTATTGTATCTTTCAGACTGATATTAAGCATTTTACAAAGATACTGCAAAGAATTTCCTTTATTAATACCCGGCGGATAAATTTCCATCCAAACCGATTTATTGTCAATAGGCGAACTTGCCCGAATGATACCGAATTCCGAAAATTCATTTTCGATTAACGAAACAATATCCGTATTCGGCGAAATTATAATAATACGCGTTGCATCTTCAAAATTATAATCTTCTTTTAATTCCGTCGAATAATCTTGATACATTGCATTTAATCTGTCAAAATCCGGATTATATTCCGAAAACCGCTTATAAACATATTTATGACTGTCGGGAATTTTGGCTCTTATTTGAAAATCAAGTTTTAATTTTATTAATTTTTCAGCTGTTTTTTTTACATGTTTTGCTTGTATAAAATGCGTTTTAATAATTTCTTTGGTTTTAAAATTCATTATTCCGGCACCTGCGGCAAAAATCAAATAATCGACGGGGAAATCGGAAGGCAATACCTCGCCGGTGCTGTACAACGAACGTCCGGTAGCAATAATTCGTAAAATATTTTTTTTACCTAAATCACCTAAAGTTCGTAAATCTTTTGTACCGACTTTTCTGTCGTCATTAAGTAAAGTACCGTCCAAATCAATTACCGCTGCTTTATACATCTGCTTTTTTTGTGTCAATTTTCCTGAATTCTTCTTCGGTTTCTTTTTCAAATTTTTCGTTTAATTCGTTCAATTCTTTAACAAATTGTTCTAAAGTTTGACTGTCGAAACCTTTATCTTTCGATGCTTCTTCCAAGGTTCCCCATATCGACTCGCCGCAAACAATGCAGCGAATACCGTTTTTTGCCAAATAATTTACCGAAAAAGGATATTTTTCAACCAATTCTTCTATTAAAATATCTTTTGTTATCATTTTTTTAATTTTAGAAATACAAAATTATAAAAATTGCCGTAATAAAAATTTGTTATTTTTGCCGCATGAAATTTTACACCTTATATATATACATCATTATTTTTTTTTCGGCTCAAAGCGGATACACTCAGCCAAAAAATTTAATAAATTCCTATTTTAATGCCGTATTTTCGGGAAATTATCCGAAAGCAAAAAAAATTGTCGCCGGTTTAAATAAAAATTTTCCCGGCAGTTTAAAAACCCAATTAATTATTGCAAATTACTATTCCGTAATGTATGAAACAAGCGGCGGGCAGGAAAAATATTTCATTCTGACAAAAAAATATGCCGACCGGGCAATTAAAAAACTCAATGAAAAGAAAAATTTGAACAATGAAAATGTTTTCCGACTTATTTCCGCAAAATCTATTTTGATGAAAATTGATGTACGGAAGAAAAATTATTTAAAAGTTGCCGAAAACATGCAAAGTGTTATCAGCCGATTCAAATATGCCATAAAACATGAAAATGAAGACGATAAAATGAAATTTATTTCCGGAATGTATCACTATTACGTCGAAACTGCCAAAGAAGATTATCCCGTAATTTATCCGATATTGCTGTTTTATCCTTCAGGCGACAAGGAAAAAGGGTTAAAATTGATGAAAGAGTGCATGCAATCCGAAGATTTGAATATCAGAATAAGAAGTCTTTGGCAATCGGCATTAATTTATTACAGAGACGAAAAAAAAATAAGTATTGCCGAAAAATATTTCGAGTCACTGCTTAAAATTTATCCAGACAATTTAATTTGGCAAACAGAATATCTTAAAGCTTTGAAAAAGTTTAATTTAACAAAGAAAGCTGAACTTATACAACAAACTATATATCAAACGATTAAAAAAAGTGCATTTTTAACCGACGAGCAAAAGAAATATTTTACAAAAATTGCAAAATCATAATTTCATAAAAAATAATAACTTGTGCAACCTTTTTAAACTAACCGGAGTCTTGGGCTTGAAAGCAAATGATTGATTTACGTCAGATAGTAAAAAAATGCAAAGCATACGACAAAAAAGCACAGAAAGAATTATACGATGTATATTCGCCTGTGCTGTACGGAATATGCCTGCGTTACGGCAAATCGGAAGATGAAGCGGAAGATATTTTACAAGAAAGTTTTATAAAAATTCTGACAAAAATAAACGATTTTAAAGATACAGGTTCTTTTGAAGGTTGGATGAAAAAAATTGTGGTAAACACGGCAATTTCACATTATCACAAGAATAAAAAACATAACGAATCTTATGATATTGACACGGTTAACGAAATAGAAACCGGAAGCTATGTTTGGGGAAACGAAGATTTTACAAGAGAAGAACTGATGAATGTTATTGAAGATTTACCCGAAGGGTATCGACTCGTTTTTAATTTGTATGCAATTGAAGGATACAAACATAAAGAAATAGCCGAAATGCTGAATATCAGCCATAATACATCAAAAACACAATATTTAAGAGCAAAAGAAAAAATACGAGAAAAATTAAAAGCAATATCAAAAATTAAGATACAAAATGCCGATTAACGATAACATAGAAAAGATTTTTAAAGACCGATTTGAGTCTTTTGAACAAACTCCGCCGAGTTCTGTTTGGACAAAAATTGAAAAGAAAATGTTCTTTAAACATTTTCTTAAATACAAACCTTTCAGTGTAAATATTTGGAATATCCTTGCCGTTACGGCAATTTCAATTTCTGCACTTGTATTTTTTACCGATATTACGGACAATGCCGGTTATAAAATCACCGAAGAAAATCAACACAAAACCGGCAATAATAATACACATGAAAAATCCGTAATTGCAAAAGCAAACAAAAATAAAGAACAAATTTTAGATACTAAACCGGATACAGAAAAGAATAAAAAAGAAAACCTGAAAATAATTATAAACAAATCAGAAAATCAAATTTCGGATAAAAAAGAGACAGAAGTTATTCCTGGTAATCTGCAAAAAGAAAACTATGCAAATTCAAAATCAACAATCGGGGGGAAAATAACTGTGAAATTAGCCGAACCTCGTTCCGAATTTTCCGTAAGCACAACAAGTGCCTGCGAACCTGCCGTAATTTCATTTTTAAATAAATCGGAAAATTGCGACTCGTATCATTGGGATTTCGGAAACGGAAAAACTTCTTTCGAAAAAAATCCGACTTTTGTGTTTAGAACTGCCGGAACATTTAAGGTTACACTTACCGTAACTTCCGGCAGATTTTCTGATTCCGAAACTAAAACAATTACTGTATATCCGAAACCGAATGCCGATTTTCAAATAAAAAATAAAGATTTATATCAAAACGAAGAAATTCACTTCTCGAATACAAGTTCGGGTTATTCAAAATGTATTTGGAATTTCGGCGATAATAATACATCAACTTATACAAATCCTTCACATACCTATACGGCAGAAGGTAATTATAAAGTTTCGTTACTGTGTATTTCCGATAAAAAATGTGCCGATACCGCATTTTTGAATAAGGTATTTATACAAGACGATAAATACAAAATTTATTTCCCGTCGGCATTCAGTCCGGACAAAAACGGACAAAACAACGGTTATTGGAGAAATTCCGTATATCCGAACTCTATATTTCATCCCGTTATAAATACGGAAATATCAGATTATCGACTGAGAATTTATAACAAATACGGTAACTTGGTTTTTGAAAGCAACAATCCGGAAATCGGATGGAACGGATTTTACAAAAATTTACCTTCACCAACCGGCGTATATGTTTGGGAATGCAGCGGAAAATTTGAAAACGGAAAATTGTTCAAAAAAACCGGAAATTTAACTTTACTCTATTTAAGAAATCAATAATTTTTCAATACCTGTTTTAAGAAGCCGCAGTTTTTTGCGGCTTTTTTTATCCTATATCACTCAATTTTTTCAAAATATCATATTGAAGAATCGTTAATTTCTTGCCTTTTATTGCAATCACTTTATCCGCTTTAAATTCCGATAAAATCCGTACGGCATTTTCCATTGACATAGAAGACAATTCGGCTAATTCTTTTCGGGTCATTCCCAGAATAAATTCCTTCGATTGATATATTTCATCCGCCAAATACAGTAAAGTATCAGCTAATCTGCCTCTTAAATGTTTTCGACTTATATCGCTTATTTTTTTATAAAAATAATTTCCCGAATCGCTTATGGTTTTCGTCAATTCAAATAAGTATGCAGAATTTTTTTGTGCCAAGCCCCTTAAATGGTCGGAATTTATCATGCAAACCATCGTATCATCCATAGCCGCAATAGAATACTTATAAGTTTTGTCGCCGAACAATGTTTGTAAATCAATATATTCTCCGGCTTTAATTAATTTCAAAATCAAATTTTTCTTTCCTTCGATATACAATTTTACCATTCCTTTTGCCAAATACAAAGCGTGTGTAGCATCCGTACCTTGCTTACAAACAGTTTCTCCTTTTTTAAAATTTATTATTGTACAGTTCGACTGAATCGAATTAATATCATCATCACTTAACAAATTCAAATACTTCCATTTATACGGACATTGCAAACAACTGTGGGGTTTAGATATTTTAGCCATAACATATATTTTTCGCAAATATAAACAATTTTTGGCAAATTGCATAATTTATTTTGTTTTATAACAATGTTATTTATGCTGTGTAAAATACATATAAATATCCGGACAGTTTTATTTATATATACTTTTGCAAAGTAAAAAATATACTAAATATTCAAATAAAAATATACAATGAAAAAATTAGTAATCCTCGGTGCCGGAACAGGCGGAACAATAATGGCAAACAAAATGCGAAAAGTATTAGAACGCGATGAATGGGATATAATAATAATAGACCAATTCAAAACCCATTATTACCAACCCGGCTTTTTATTTATCCCTTTCGGTGTTTACACAAAAAAAGATGTCATTAAACCGAAATCGGATTTTATCCCGATAGGCGTTAATTTTATTCAATCGGCAATAGACCGAGTTGACGGCGAAAAAAACAAAGTAATTTTGCAAGACGGTGAAGTTATAAATTACGATTATTTGGTAATTTCAACCGGCGTAAGAATTGTTCCGGAAGAAACACCGGGTTTAAAAGGCGAACTTTGGCACAAAAATGTTTTTGATTTTTATACCATTGAAGGAGCAACGGCATTAGCCGAGTTTTTCAAAACATGGCAAGGCGGCGAATTGGTTTTAAACATAGCCGACAACCCGATTAAATGCCCGGTAGCTCCGCTTGAATTTGTTATGTTTGCCGATGCCTTTTTTATCGACAGAGGAATAAGAGACAAAGTAAATATCACTTTTGTTACCCCCATGGAAGGAGCATTTACCAAACCGAGAGCTTCAAAAGTATTGGGCAGCATGCTGAAAAACAAAAATATTAACGTTGTTCCCGATTTTTATTTAGAAAGCGTAGATAACAACAAAAAAGTTATTAAATCATACGATGAAAAAGAAGTTCCTTTTGATTGTTTGGTAACAATTCCCGTTCACATGGGCGACAGTGTAATTGAACGCAGCGGATTGGGTGATGATATGAATTTTGTTCTTACCGATAAATATCACTTAAACTCAACAAAATTCGATAACATATTTGTAATAGGAGATGCGGCAAATTTACCCACTTCAAAAGCCGGCTCGGTTGTTCATTTTGCATCGGAAGTTGTTTACGAAAACTTACTTTGTGCGATAGAAGGCAGACCCTTTACGGCAAAATTCGACGGACACTCAAACTGTTACATCGAAACCGGACACGGAAAAGGTGCTTTAATTGATTTTAATTATGATACCGAACCCTTGCCCGGCTCATTTCCCTTTCCGGGAATAGGACCTTTCGGGCTGTTAAAAGAAACAAGAATGAACCACTACGGAAAATTAATGTTCCGATGGATGTATTGGCATATTTTATTGAAAGGCAAAGAAATGCCCATTCCTTCCGAAATGTATATGGCAGGAAAAGAAGCATAACAATCATTTATTTATTCTTAAAAATAAAAATTATGTCAGATAAAAATATGCAAGAGCAAATAAATGAACTGAATCATAAAATGGATATGATTTTGGAAGAGATGTTTGCTCAAAGAAACAGCAGAATCGAAAAAGAAGATTTAATAAAAGACATATCTCTGGTAGGAAAAGATATGTTTGCACATACCGTAACGGTTTTAGATCACGCAGGCGTAGAACTCGACAACGAAGCACTGACGGCACTGTTAATAAAATTAGTCAGAAATATCGGCACCTTCAATCAAATGATGGATACGCTCGAAAGTGTTACCGATTTTATGAAAGATGCCTCACCCATTATTAATCAAGTCGGTCTTGATGCTATTGCAAAATTCTCGGAATTTGAAGAAAAGGGCTATCTCGATTTCTTTAAAGAACTTATCAGCATCAGCGATAATATTGTTACGCATTTTTCCGTACAAGATGTCAGAGATTTAGCAGACAATATTGTAAGTATCCTCGAAACGGTTAAAAATCTTACACAACCGGATATGATGGGAGCAATTAATAATGCACTCACGGTTTTCAAAAGTATGGATACAGAAAATATCCCCGAATATTCGATGTGGAAAGCATTCAGAACCATGCAATCACCCGAAATGAAAAAAAGTATCGGATTTATGATTACTTTTTTGAAAAACTTAACAGCAACAATGAATGAAAATAAAAAAAATAATTAATAACCTTTTAAATTTAAAATTATGGCACAAAAAGAATATGCAGGAAAAATGATTGAATTGGACGACAACGGATATTTTAAAAGTCCCGATGTATGGTCGAGAGAAATTGCCGCCGAAATGGCAAAAGAAAACGGTGAAGAACTTACCGAAAAACATTTTGAAGTTTTGGAATTTATCCGAAATAAAGTGAAAGAAGGGCAAAGTTTAACCATCCGCTCTATCGGAAAATCAGGAATTACGGACATCAAAGGATTTTATAAATTATTTCCGGGTGCACCGCTGAAAAAAGCAACTTTATATGCGGGTGTTTCTAAACCTTCAAGTTGCGTTTAATCCGTATTAAGTAAATTATTCATCTAAAAATCAATAATCATGGCAGAAGAAGTTAAACATCCCTTAAAAAAAGTTTTAATGATTTGTGCAAAAGGATCGTTGGAAGACGTTCTTGCAACCCTTGTTATGGCAAACGGAGCCGTAATGGAAGGCATTGAAACAAAAGTATTTTTTACATTTTTCGGATTAGACGGAATTACAAAAAAACGTATGAATAAATTGCACACGGCAACCGTCGGAAATCCGGCTATGCGAATGCCGGGCGGACTGCCCTTCCCTACTTGGCTCGGAAGTATTCCCGGTGTGGAAGCAGGCGTTTCGGCAATGATGAAAAAACAAATTGACGACTTGGATATTCCGAAAATTGATGAATTTTTGGAAATGATTGATGCCGGCGGCGGCGAAATTTATGCATGTAAACTTGCCGTTGATATGTTTAAATTAAAAAAAGAAGATTTGGCGGATGAAGTAAAAGACATTATCACAATCGGCGAATTTTACGAAATGGCCGACGGCTTACAAACACAAATTATTTTTACTTAAGTGAGATTTAATCTGTGAAATTAATGCCCTCTTTTTGAGGGCTTTTTTTATTTCACGGAGAAGTAACAAGACAAAAATGCCGGTAATTAATTTTTATTTTTATTTTTGTCCTGAGAAATTATTATTAACTATAAAAAAATATTATGTTTAAAGGTCACCCGAAAGGATTATACGTTGCATTTTTTGCAAATATGGGCGAACGCTTCGGTTTTTACACCATGATGGGAATTTTGGTGTATTATCTTACCGCTAAATACGGATTAACACCGACCAAAGCCGGTTTCATTTACAGTATTTTTTATGCTTCAATTTACGGACTTGCTCTGGTAGGCGGCATATTTGCCGACAAAACGAAAAATTATAAAGGTGTTATTTTCATCGGATTAGTTACCATGCTTGCCGGTTATGTTTTAATGGCATTGCCGGGTCTCGGATTAGCATTTACCATTTTCGCATTATTTGTAATTGCATTCGGAAACGGTTTATTTAAAGGAAACCTGCAAGCTGTTGTCGGTCAATTATACGATAATGAAAAATACGGACATCTTCGCGATTCCGCTTTCAGCGTTTTTTATATGGGAATAAATATCGGTGCATTATTTGCTCCGCATGCCGCTTCCGGAATTATCAATTGGTTTATTCACCGTCAGGGATATGAAAGAAATGATATTTTACCTTCATTAATTCATAAATTTCAAGACGGAACAATTTCTGCTGTCGAAAAAGTTGACCTTCAATCCATCGCCAATCAAGTTTCTCATTCTACAATAACAGATTTGGCAACTTGGACACAACATTATTTAGATATTTACGGAACGGGCTTTAACTATGCTTTCGGCGTTGCAGGTCTTACAATGGTTGTTTCATTTTTAGTTTATGTTTTCTTTAAAAGAATGCTCCCCGATGTTAAAAAAGAAATTGCAAGCGGCGAGCGTGTCGTCGAAATTTCAAAAGAAGAAACAAAACAACGACTTACGGTTTTATTTTTAGTTTTTGCCGTTGTAATATTTTTCTGGATGTCATTCCATCAAAACGGATTAACAATGACCTTGTTTGCAAAAGATTATACGGTACAGGAAGTCGGAAAAAGTTCATTTTTATTTTTTAATGTATGGTCGCTTGTTTCGATGATAATCGGTTTCTACGGATTGATTACCCTTCTCGGAAAAGAAAATTCAAAAACAAGCAAACTCATCGGCGGATTATTTTTCCTCGGAGGTATTGCCGCAACTTATTATATGTACACAACTTTTAAAGATTCAAACCCGTTTTCACCGGAATTATTTCAACCGTTTAACCCGGCATTTATCGTAATTTTAACACCGATAGTAGTGGGATTATTTGCTTGGCTCAGAAAGCGAAAAAAAGAACCTTCAACCCCTAAAAAAATCGGTATCGGAATGATTTTAACTTCAACTGCATTTCTGCTTTTATTAATCGGTTCGCTGAGTTTACCGGCTTTTAAAGATTTAACGCCGGAATCACCGCGCGTGGGAGTTCAATGGTTAATCAGCACATATTTTATTTTAACGGTTGCCGAATTATTCCTCAGCCCTATGGGATTATCGTTTGTTTCAAAAGTATCACCGCCTAAATATCAAGGAATTATGCAAGGTGCATGGCTCGGAACAACGGCTGTCGGAAACTTATTTTTATGGGTAGGAAGTTATTTCTACGAAAGAATTCAAATTTGGCAAGTGTGGTTAATTTTTGTTGTTTTAACATTAATTGCTGCCGGATTTATATTTTCAATTATGAAGAAGTTGGAAAAAGTAGCAAAATAATTTTTCCTTAATTTTCAAAATAAAAAAAGTCATACAAATTACGGTATGACTTTTTTTATTAATTCCTTATATCCGCATATTTACATTTAAAGAATTGATAGTCAGGGCTTCACTTTTCGAATTAAAGTGATACGAATTGCCTCTTATCTTCCTGTAAATTAACACAGTGAAACCCTGACTTGCGGATTTAAGGTAATTATCGGTTGATTTTCAAAGAATATTAATAAGGGAGTTTCGGAAAATGCCAATTTTCTTATAATGAGCTTATTATAGTAATTAAAAACTTAATATTACCCCGTTTTGCATAAAATATCGCTTATTTCGGAGTAATTATTTTTT
>CAZCPV010000102.1:0-10178 GCA_964500765.1 uncultured Draconibacterium sp. | reverse complement strand
TTTTCTTTAGCCAAAGTGATGTCGGGTTGTCTTTGCATAGGGTCATCTTCCGGTAAGGGTAAGAAAATTAATTTTGATTTAGAATTTGTTAATTCAATAATCGTTTGGGCTAATTCAAGTATTGTAAATTCATTCGGATTTCCGATATTAACCGGTCCGAAAAAGTCTTCAGGTGTTTTGTTCATTAATTTATCGAAACCTGAAATTAAATCGTCAACATATTGAAAACTTCTGGTTTGGCTACCGTCTCCGTAAATTGTAATATCTTTATTTTGGAGTGCCTGAACAATAAAATTTGATACAACTCTGCCGTCGTTAGGGTGCATATTAGGTCCGTATGTATTAAAAATACGTGCAATTTTTATTCGAACTTTATTTTGTCTGTAATAATTTACAAACAGTGTTTCGGCAACACGTTTTCCTTCGTCGTAACAAGAACGAAGTCCTATCGGATTAACATTTCCCCAATAGTTTTCGATTTGCGGGTGTACAATCGGATCTCCGTAAACTTCACTGGTGGATGCTTGTAATATTTTTGCATTTACTCTTTTTGCCAAACCGAGCATATTAATTGCACCCATTACCGAAGTTTTTACGGTTTTAATGGCATTATACTGATAATGAACAGGTGAAGCGGGACAAGCCAAATTGTATATTTCATCAATTTCGGCAAAAAACGGCATTGTTACATCGTGCCTTACCAATTCAAAATAAGGGTTGTCAAGTAAACGGATAACATTTCTTTTACTTCCCGTAAAAAAATTATCCAAAGCAATAACTTCATTACCCTCATTTAGAAGTTTTTCGCATAAATGAGAACCGATAAAACCGGCGCCTCCGGTAACTAATATTCTTTTCATACAATTATTTTTTATCTTCCTATTCCCAGATATTCGAAACCGTTTTCTTTCATTTCTGCGGGATCATAGATATTTCTTCCGTCAATAACTAATTTATTTCGCATTAATTTTCTCATTTTATTGTAATCGGGTACTCTGAACTCGTTCCATTCGGTAACTAAAATCAGTGCGTCTGCGTCTTTTAATACATCGGATTTATTTTCGACATAAGTAACGGTATTTCCGAGAATTCTTTTTGCTTCTTTTATTGCAGCAGGGTCGTAAGCCGTGATTTTTGCTCCGGCATTAAGAAGTTTTCTGATCAAAACCAAGGAGGGGGCTTCGCGCATATCATCGGTATTGGGTTTAAATGCCAATCCCCAAACGGCAATATTTTTATCTTTTAAATTACCTTTAAAATAGGTGTATAATTTATTATATAAAACAGATTTTTGCCTTTCGTTTACATTTTCAACTGCTTTTAATATTTCCAATGAATAATTTTGTTCTTCGGCAGTTTTTATCAAAGCTTTAACATCTTTTGGGAAACACGAGCCGCCGTATCCGGTGCCGGCATATAAAAATTTATTTCCGATTCTGGAATCCGAGCCGATTCCTTTTCTGACATTTGTTACGTCAGCTCCGACAATTTCACACAAATTTGCAATATCATTCATAAAGCTGATTTTTGTGGCAAGCATGGAATTTGCAGCATATTTGGTCATTTCTGCGGAGGGTATATCCATAAATAATATCGGATGTCCGTTAAGAAGAAAGGGTTTGTACAAGCGTTTCATTATTTTTTTGGCTCTTTCCGACTCAACACCTATAACAATTCTGTCGGGTTTCATAAAATCCTGAACGGCACTGCCTTCTTTTAAAAACTCGGGATTTGAAGCGACATCAAATTCGATATTTTTTCCTCTTTTTTTGAGTTCATCAGTTATTACTTTTTTTACTTTTTTCGCTGTACCGATAGGAACCGTACTTTTGGTAACAAACACCAAATAATCGGTCATATTTTGCCCTACTTCTTTTGCTACCTGCAAAACATACGATAAATCAGCACTTCCGTCTTCGTCGGGCGGTGTTCCGACGGCACTGAAAACAACTTCAACACCTTGAAGATTATTTGCTAAATCAACTGAGAAATTTAAACGTTCGGACTTGACATTTTTATTTACCAACTTTTCTAAACCGGGTTCATAAATCGGAATATGTCCCGATTTTAAGTTTTCGATTTTCTGCTTATCAATATCAAAGCATGTTACGTTAATTCCCGCTTCCGCAAAACAAGTTCCGGATACCAATCCTACATATCCGGTTCCTACCATTGCTATTTTCATAAATTTATTTTTTAAATTAAGTGCACAAATATAGACTTTATTTTATTTTAAAAGAAACAAAACCTTAAGAGAAAGAAAGTTTATAAATTAATTTGTCTTGACTGTATAAAATATCGGATGAATACAGATTAATAAGTTATTTCGGCAATTTGTAAAATGAACAGTTATTTTATTTTTTATTAAAAAGGTTTATTGTTTTTCGGAATACATCGAAAATAAGAGCGAGGTAAATAAGTATTGCAGTAAACCAAATAAACAAGATGTTAAACCAAACAGTATCGATTGTATTGTTTCCGATTTTTTTTACCGGTGCGTAAAAATGTGCTCTGCCGTTATTTGATTCGGGCATTTTATAAATCGGGTCGATTACTTGAATTAATTCATTGTCTTCTTCTTTTATTGCATCAAATTCGGCTTTGTTTCGTAAAATTTCTTCTAATTTTTTATTGAAATTATCTTGCTTTAACTTAAAAACTGCTTCTCGATTTCCGAGTTTGTTTATTAAAAATCTTGATACGGAATCTGACTTTAAATTTAATTTGTATTGATTGTTATTCAGGTATTTATTGGCATCGTTAAAATAATTTTCCAATGATTTATAAACGGTTTCATTAAAATTTTTACTGTTTAATTTGTCTGTTTCATTATATTGAAAAGGATTTGTTCGGTTTAGTTTTGTAATTTCATTTTTAAGCAACAGCAAGAGTTTTTCAGTTTGTTCCGAATTCTTATTGTCCTTACTGTTCTTCAAACAAGTATTTGTATAATTTTTTAATTCAGGAATCAGATATGACAGTTTGTAATTATTTTGACTTTTCAGCATATCGGTTTTAAAATAATATTTTTCGTAGTTATTGTCTTTAAATTGAGCAACTGCAAGTGCTTCGTAAGCCCACCGAGAAGTCATTAAATCTCCGAGAACGGGAACTTCTTTGTAAGAGGTAAAATCTTTATGCAGTTTTGAAAATTCTACAATTGCACCGCTGAATAACAGTTGCGGAACTAATATAAAAGGTATGACTATGTATATGGTAACAACGGAATCGAAAGTTGCGGAAATATTTAATCCGAGAATATTTGCAAAAGCCGCTGTTGTAAAGAGAATTGCCCAGTAAGTAAGTGTCATCCCGTGAATTTCAAGAATCAGATTTCCGACAATGATAAAAGAAAGCGTTTGAACTGCCGAGATTATAAAAAGTACGATAATTTTGGAGTTCAGGTAGCTTATTTTACTTAGATTTAAAAATTTTTCGCGATTAAGAATTTTTTTGTCTTTAATTATTTCTTCGGCACTGAGGGTCATTCCGAAAAATAATGCAACCGTAACAGCCATAAACAGATAGGCGATTAAATTTACGTTTTCGGCAAATACGTATGCATCGGGATTTGTATCCGTTCCGCTGATGTATTTTGTAAAATAACCGAGAATTACAGCCAACAGGGGTGCTTCAAGAAAAGTTATCAACAGATATTGCTTATTTGTGAGTT
This sequence comes from uncultured Draconibacterium sp., assembly GCA_964500765.1. Classification (GTDB taxonomy): domain Bacteria; phylum Bacteroidota; class Bacteroidia; order Bacteroidales; family JAADGE01; genus JAADGE01. The sequence continues at coordinate 6,505 of CAZCPV010000102.1, read as the reverse complement.
TTGATTTTATGTTTCGAATTGTGAAAATTAAAAATTGTTTGAAACGTGAAGGAGTTTTAAAGTGATTTTCGGGAAGTTTACTTTCAATTATTTTTGTTTCTTCTTTTTTAATATCGGGTTCTATTTCTGTTTTGAATTTCAGATACCACTCTTCAGGACTTATTTTTCGTACTTTCGTAACTTTACCGTATTCATCAACTACTTTCGATTCAAGAATTTCCAAGGGTTGTTGTGCATCAACGTTTCCGCAGCAGGAACACCCGCTTTCTTCGGGATTTACATAATTTGCCGCTTTTTTGAAATAGGACACGGCATCTGTCGGATTTCCGTAATAAACCGGATGACCGCCTTTATCCATCATCAGCAAGCTGTCAAATAATTTATAAATATCGGAAGAGGGTTGGTGGATATTTACCAGTACCAATTTATTTTTTAGTGCCTGATCTTTCAATAAATTCATTACCATATCCGAATCCATAGACGATAATCCGGAAGTGGGTTCGTCAACAATTAAGATTGCCGGTTCTCGAATTAATTCCAGTGCAATATTAAGTCGTTTTCGTTGCCCGCCGCTGATAAATTTATTCGTCGGGCTTCCGACCGTTAAATTTTTAACTTCAAATAAGTCTAAGTCAGTCAGGACTTTATTAACCGCAGTTTTTATTTCTTCGTTTGTAAAATTGCTGAAACAAAGTTTTGCATTGTAATACAAATTTTGATAAACCGTTAATTCTTCAATTAACAAATCGTCTTGAGGAACAAATCCTATTATACCTTTTAATTTATCTTTGTCTTTATGTAAATCGTAACCGTTTATGCTGATTTTTCCGCCGTGCAAAGGGAATGTTCCGTTCAGTACATTCAGTAAAGTTGATTTTCCTACACCGCTTCCGCCCATAATTCCGAGCATTCTTCCGGAATATTCGGTAAAACTGAATTTATGAATACCGTTTTCGGAATTATTATAATAAAATTCAATATTCTCAATTTTCAGAACGACTTTTGAGGCGGTATCTTCACTTAAAAACCGGCTGACAATGTCGCTGTAATAGATATTATGGATTCTTTGGCTTTTTATTACGGCACCGTTATCAAAAATATAAAGCCGTTCGGGACTGATATTTTGACTGTTTAAAAACAGACTGTCGTTTCCGATATATTTTAAAATATAGGTGTGCGTACTTTCAATTCTTAAAATATACAGTTTTCCGTTCAGATTTTCGGAATATTTATGTTTGAAATCTTTATATTTATTTTCTTCTTCGGAATCAATAATAATTATATCTGATTTCTTTTTGAATTTGTCGAATTGATTTGTTGCCAGATTAAATAATTGACTGAATTCAAATTCGGAAATATTAAAAATGTCGGAAACTGTTTTTACAAAATCGAGTTCTTTTTCGGTTATTTGCGAATCTTGGTTAATAAATTCCAATAAACGAATGACCACTACAATCTTTTCTTTTTGTTGCAGTTGTTCGTTAATTTCACTGCAAATTTTAAGAACTTTTACGGAATTAAGAGAGGTTTGTTTTCTTACTTTTCGGTTATCGTCTTTTTTTACGCGATGGTGTTGTTCTACGAATTTATCAAAAAGACTAATATATATTTCGCTGAATTCCTGATTCAGCACCATATCCAGATATGATTTTACAACTGTTCTTGCTTTATCCGAAACTTTTTCGGCATCTGCATTTGCGATGATTGCAAACAGTCTCATTAATGCTTTAAGAATCGATTCGTTCATAATTTTATTTTTGTTTTTAATTTATCGCCTCAGAGAGACGATTTACATTCTCGCCTCAGAGAAACGATTTACAGTTATCGCCTTGAAAAAGACGATTTACATTCTCGCCTCGGAGAGACGATTTACATTTCTCGCCTTAAAAAGACGAGTTATATTCTTGACTCGGAGAGACGAGTTACACTTTTAGTTTTTCTCCCTCCGATTTTGCTATTATAACTGCTCCGCAACTGTCGCTCCACACATTTACGGAGGTTCTGAACATATCTAATAGCCGGTCAACCGGTAAAATTAATGCAATTCCGGCTAAAGGCAAATCAACCGCTGTTAAAATTATGGAAATCATCACCAAACCTGCCATGGGAACGGCAGCAGCACCGACGGATGCCAATAATGCCGTAACAACTATCACAATTTGTTCGGTTATGGTTAAATCGTAACCGTATGCCTGGGCAATAAATAATGCCGCAATTGCTTCATACAGAGCTGTTCCGTCCATATTTACGGTGGCTCCCAACGGCAAAGTAAAACCGGAAATTTTATTTGAAACACCGGAATTATTTTCTACCGATTCCATAGTTAATGACAGAGTTGCTCCGGACGAAGAGGTTGAAAATGCCGTTAACAAAGCCGCTTGCATGGCTTTTAAGTGGGCAAAGGGTTTTACTTTTGCAATAAATTTCAGGAAAAAAGGCAAAACAATAAAAGCATGAACGGCAAGGGCAATAATAACCGTTAATGAATATAACCCCAATATTTGCATTAAATTTATGAGATGATTTGCCTGCTCGGCAACGGTTTTTGCAACCAGACCGAAAACTCCGAGCGGTGTAAATTTTATGATGAACATGGTTATTTTCATCATCACTTCAAAACCGGCATTAAATAAATCCGTTAAGAAAATACGAGATTTAGAGCTTATTTTTGTGATGAAAAATCCGAATAATATTGCAAAGAATATAATTGACAGCATTTGATTATTTGTAAATGCGACAAAAATATTTTCGGGTATGATATTCAATAAAGTGTCGGAAAAACTATGTTGTCCGACTTTAGGAATATCACTTACATCAATAAAACTTTTGTCAATTCCGATACCGGGTTTTATTATATTCACAAAAAATAATCCGACAAAAATGGCGGCGGTACTGGTCATTAAATAATATAATATGGTTTTTAAACCCAAACGACCGAGGTTTCCGGCAGAACCGATATTTGCAATACCTGATATAATTGACATTAAAATAAGCGGAATAATAATCATTTTCAGGGCTTTAAGAAAAATGATACCCATCCAACTTACATATTTTATTTGCGGGTTATACAAACAAGCTTTTACAATTTCATTTCTTTGTTTATCGGTAAGTTTAATGTCGGAAAGCGTGTTTATTTTTTTTATCAGTTCTTCTTCCGTAAAAGTAGTTTCTCCTATTAGTTTTTCTATGTTAACAATTTGATTATCAGTAAATTGAGATTCATTTTTTACGGAAATTATTTTATTATATGCTTTAATATCAACTTTGTAAACATTAGGGAAAGATAAACCGTAAACAACAGCAAGAATAATTGCAATTAATATTTGCCAATGCAGTGCAAATTTTTTTTTCATTCAAAGTTATTTTAGAAATAAAATTATGTAAAAATAAAAAAAATATTGTTTTAGTTTAAATTTTTCTTTAAAGACTTATAATATAAGGTATTGCTGTTTGTGTTTTTAAAAATTCGTTTTGCGGTATTCAAAATATTTTCAACGGTTACTTTATTGTATTTTTCTGTTTCTTTATTCAAAAAATCGGCATCTCCCAACAGTTCATAAAAAGCTAAATCCATGGCTTTATTTAAAACGTCGGTTTCGGAAAAAACAAATTTTGATTCTATTTTATTCTTAACTTTTTGCAGTTCTCTTTCTGAAATTTCTTCAGTTATTAATTTTTCAATTTCTTTCAATACGGCATGTTCCGCCTCTTTTAAAGAAATTCCTTCGGAAGGTTTTCCGCTGAATATAAATAATCCGGGATCGATGCTGCCGGAAATATACGCATCCAAAGAAGAAAAAACGGGATTTTTTTTAATTAAATTTTGAAAAAGTCGTGAAGATTCGCCGTTGGATAAAATATCGGAGAGTAAATCGGCAGCATAAAAATCGGGATGTGTACGATTGCACATGTGATAAGTTTTATACAAAGCATCGACGGGAACATTTTTTTCAACGGTAAGAGTTCTTTCTTCTGTTTGTTCCGGTTCTTTCGGAACAGCAGATTTTTCGAGTTGTCGTTTTTTTATGTCCCCGAACCATTTTTCAACGACTTCTTTTACGTAAGTTAATTCAAAATTTCCGGCAATACTTAAAACTGCATTATTCGGAGCATAATGTTTAAAGAAAAAATCTTTTACATCTTGCATTGTCGCATTTTCGATATGCGAAATTTCTTTTCCTATTGTTGCCCATTTATAAGGATGGACTTTGTACGCCAAAGGTCGCATCAGCAACCAAAAATCACCGTAAGGACGATTCAGGTAGTTTTGTTTAAATTCTTCGATAACGACTTTTTTCTGAATTTCCAAACTTTTTTCGGTAAAAGCTAAACTTAACATACGGTCGGATTCCAACCACAGTGCAGTTTCTAAATTATCTTTCGGAAGCGTTTCGTAATAATTCGTGAAATCGTTGTTAGTGAAAGCGTTACTGCTTCCGCCTGCTTCCTGCAGCGGTTTGTCGTAATTCGGAATATGAACGGAACCGCCGAACATCAAATGTTCAAAAAGGTGTGCGAAACCGGTTTTGTCCGGATTTTCATTTTTGGCTCCTACATTATATATTATATTAACGGCGGCAATCGGTGTGTCTTTATCTTGATGAAAAATGACACGCAATCCGTTACTTAATTGAAATTTTTCAAATTTTATCATCAGAAATTAAATCTTATATGATTGATTTGTTCTTTTGCTGTTTTATATTCGAGCATAATATCGCTTATAATATTTTTTACGGGTTTTATTTCTTTTATTAATGCAGCCGTTTGCCCTATTTCGAGTTCCCCGTTTTCCGTATCTCCTTCAAACATACCGAGTTTTGCTCTTGCTTTGCCGAGTAATCGATTAAGTTGTTCTCTGTCGGCACCCGTATTTTCTGCTTCAATAACTTCATTGCAAAATTTATTTTTTATAAGCCGAACGGGTACTAATTTTTTAAAAGCCAAATAGGTATCGCCTTCGCCGGCTTTTATAGTTTCGTTTTTAAAATTACTATGTGCCGATGCTTCCTGAGAAGCAACAAATCGACTGCCCATTTGTACGGCATCGGCACCGAGCACCATGGCGGCAAGCATAGCTCTGCCTGTTGCTATTCCGCCGGCTGCAATTACGGGTTTTGCGGTAACGGAACGAACCAAAGGGGTTAAAACAAGTGTCGTAGTTTCTTCGCGTCCGTTGTGTCCGCCGGCTTCGAAACCTTCGCATACAATTACGTCAACTCCGGCAGCATCGGCTTTTTCGGCAAATTTTGAATTGGCAACAACATGTGCAACTTTTATTCCGTGTTTCTGTAAATAGTTTGTCCAAATCTTCGGATTCCCGGCTGATGTAAAAACAATTTTTACGCCTTCGTCAATAATTATTTTCATTAATTCTTCCGTTTGCGGATATAGTAAAGGTATATTTACGCCGAAAGGGTTATTGCTTGCTTTTTTTGCTTTTTGTATATGCTCTTTAAGAATATCGGGATACATTGAGCCGGCACCGATTAAGCCCAGTCCGCCGGCATTGCTTACGGCAGAAGCAAGTTTCCATCCGGAACACCATATCATACCTCCCTGAATAACAGGATATTGTATGTTAAATAAATTGCAAATTCTGTTCATTACTTTTTGTTTTTTTGATTTGCAATATGCAAAAAAAGCATTAAACTGCAAACAGAATATTTTTAATCAACCGGAGGCCATATTGCATTTATTGCCGGATTATCCGGCAAATAAACCACCCAAAGTTTATCACCCGGTTTTCTGTGGCGATTATTCGGGTTCCATGCACCTGTTTTTTTTGCTTGTATTAAATTGCCGGAGTTTGTTTTAAATTCATAATCCAAACGCCAAGGATGTCTTCCGTTTACGGTTTCACTTGTATCTTTATAAATATCAATTAATTCGCCTTCACTTTTTATACCTTTTTCAAGTGCTTCGATTTTGCGGTTGGCTGTACGTAAGCCGGCTCTTACAAGAAAAAATCCGATAATCGGAAAAATTATTGACCAAATAAACGGCACAATAAAAATGATGCCTATAATAAACAGGGTGTTACGGTATTTTAATTTTTTTACGTAAACGGCAGGCAATTTTCGAGGCGGAGGCGGAGGCGGCGTACCTCTTTTTATTCCCGAATTATCGTGAGATATTGCCGGCAGCGGACCGCCGCAAGTATTACAATGTGTTTCCGTTGTAACTTTGTTAACCGTTCTGCACCAAGGACATTCCACCTGAACAATTTCTTGAACAACTTCGGGAATTCCGTCATTATTTTCATCGATTAATAATCTTGCACCGCAATTTAAACAAGTGCTTCGGTCTGTGTTTTTTGTTCCGCATTTATGGCAATAGACTGTCATTTTGGTTGTAAGTTTGTTTTTTTAGTTAAAAGTTTATAAAGTTGAAAGTTTGTAAAGTTTATAGAGTTGAAAGTTTGTAAAGTTAAAAGTTTGTAAAGTTTTTAAAGTCATTTTGAATTCATAATTTATAATTCAAAACTGCCTACCATTCAATTTCCGTT
>CAZCPV010000101.1:0-10221 GCA_964500765.1 uncultured Draconibacterium sp. | reverse complement strand
AAAAATATTTTCGGGTTTGTTTTGTAATATATTGTTATTTAGTTATTTGAGTGCTTAAAATTTAGGAATTGTATGCCCATTTCAGATAAATAGCACCCCAAGTAAAACCGGCTCCGAAGGTTGAGAAGATTAGTTTGTCTCCTTTTTTCAGTTTGTTTTCCCATTCCCAGAGTAACAGCGGTAGTGTTGCATCGGTTGTGTTTCCGTATTTTTGGATGTTAATCATAACTTTTTCCGGAGCTAAATTCATTCGATGTGCCGTTGCAGTGATAATACGTAAGTTTGCTTGGTGAGGAACAAGCCATGCCAATTCTTCGGAACTTATATTGTGTTTTTCCATCATTTCTACCGACACATCAGCCATACCTTTTACGGCAGCTTTAAAAACCGGTTGTCCTTCTTGATAAATATAATGTTCTCGTGCATCAATTGTTTCGTGGGTAGGCGGCTTTACCGAACCGCCTGCTTTTTGGTGCAGATGTTTTCTTCCTGCTCCGTCAACATGCAATATTTCGTCAATAATTCCTACATCTTCGTTTGTGGGTTCAAATAATACGGCTCCTGCTCCGTCTCCGAAAATAGGGCTTACGGAACGGTCTTCGTAATCAACAATGGAAGACATTTTGTCGGCACCTACCAATACTACTTTTTTATATTTTCCGGATTGAATGAATTTTGATGCTGTTGACATGCCGAATAAAAAACCGGAACAACCGGCATTAATATCAAAGCTGAAAGCGTTTTTAATGCCGACTTTATCGCTTATAATATTTGCCGTTGCCGGAAATTGCATATCGGGTGTAACCGTTGTACAAATCAGTAGGTCAATTTCATCCGTAGAAGTACCTGTTTTTTTCAGTAAATTTTTTACGGCTTCCGCACCCATATCGGAAGTTCCTTTACCTTCTCCTTTTAATAATCGTCGTTCTTTAATGCCTATTCGGGTCATTATCCATTCGTCGGATGTATCAACCATTTGAGAAAGTTCATCATTTGTCAGGATGTAATCCGGAACATATCCTGCAATGCCGGTAATTGCTGCATTAATTTTTTCCATTTTAATTTATTGAATAAAAATAAACTGCGAAAATAAAGTTAAGTTTATAGTTTGCAAAATAAAATTATAATAAATACGTTTAAACTGAAATGATAAATGATTATAATTGACTTCATACACAAAAACCGGTATTGACAATAAATACCGGTTTTAATGTTTTATATTTAATTTTTTAAATTTTTAAAAGAGCTTTTTATAAAACATCTCCTGTTTCAATAGCTAATTTACCTCTGTAATGACCGCATTCCGGACATACCGTATGATATCTTACGGTTGCTCCGCAATTTGAACATTTTGCTAATTGTTGGGTTGTTGCTTTAACGTGTGTTCTTCTTTTATCTCTTCTTTGTTTGGATATTTTTCTTTTAGGATGTGCCATTTTTCCTGTTTTTTGTATTTTGTAAATTTAATTATATAAACTTTTTAATTTATCCCAACGGGGGTCAAAATTTTCGTTATTTTTTTTTAATGAATATTCTTCAATTTTTTCAGTCATTTTTTTATTGCAAGTTGTGTTACCGTTTTCATCGTCCGGATGAATTTTTTGATAAGGTAATGCTATATGCAAATAATCATAAAAATGTTTGTCAAGAACAATATCGTTTGCTTTATTACTTATCGTAATTTTGTTGTCAACATCCGATAAATCCGAATCACTGTCTCCGAAATCGGCATATAAAACAGTTTCAAAATCAATCGGATAATCAAAAAAATCCAGGCATCTGTCACATTGTAATTCTGCCGTGCCTTTTAATTTAATGTTAAATGTTAATAAATCTTTTACGATTAACATTTCGACATCGGCAAAAATTTTTGCTTTTTTAATTTCCGATTTCGGATAATTTTCAAAAAACGAGTCTCTTATTTCAAACTTGTAATTGTGTCTTCCTTCCTCTAATCCTCTGAATTTTATCTTAAACTTACTCATAATCTTGATAAAAAGAGCATGCAAAATTACACTTTTTTTTAAAATAAAAAACAGATTAACCGGAAAATAATTTCAAAAAATTAAAAAAGACCCGAAAACAGGTCTTTTTTAATTTTTATAATCGGTTTATTATGCTGCTTTTTTTATACGTGTGATTTGAAAAATAACCCATAAGATAACAGCCCAAACTCCCAGAACAATCGAAAAGTATGTAATCAAAAGCCAAATCGGAGCACTTGCTCGGTTTCCCCACATATGGCGTTCGTCTAACGGATTTTTATAATGTATGGGATTTGCCCAAGATACGATTTTATAAATTTCAGTATTTCCGTATGTATCTGTATCACTGAATTTAACAATTACTTCAGCATTTCCTGTACTGTCTCCGGCAATGTCTTCCGGGAAGGTAATTTTTGCTTTCCCGTTTTCGTCCGTTGTTGCATTTCCTATCGGTAAATTTCCGAAATATCGTTTTACAAAAAATGCTATATCGGCATCTTTAAGTGCTTGTTTGTTTCCGTTTTTATCGGTGTATTCTGCTGTTACCGCTACGGTTTTGTCGGCATCGTCGGTTGAAACGGTTAAATCGGTTTTTATCGAAGAGCTTTTATCTCCTTTTATTACAAAATTATCATCAAAACTTTTGATATAAAACGTAACACACCATTTATCGGTTTCGGATAACTGATGTTTAAACGAAGGCATACTTCCCATTCCTTCGTCTAATTTAAAAAATACCGAACCTTCCGTGTTTTCTTGTTGGAATTTTTCGGTTCCGAAATCCGTAGGGGCGGGCTTTAATTTAAGAAAATCACTTTTCCCGGGATGTCCGTGACACGAAGAACATTTGTTCATGTAAACAGATTTTCCGGTTTTTACAAGTTCATAAGTTGCATCTTGCGGTGCTTTTTTATGTTTTACCTTATCCGGAATATTCCATTGTGCAGATACCGAAACTGTAAACAGTAAAAATAAGACCGATAAAATTCCTAAACCTCTGTATATTGTATTTTTTGATTTCATTTTATTAAATTTTAAGGTTTGAATTAATTGTTTCCCGTAAATTTATTCATTTCTTCGTTTGTAATACCTTCTTCATGAGCAATTTCCCAGATAGGCATTACGGGGAATAATTTTGCAAGAACGGTAATAACAAGCACGGCTCCGGCAATTGCCATCATCGTAATAGACCATTCGAAAGCCGTAGGCCAATAGGTGTGAAAGTCAGCCGGAACGTTTTGAATCGGTAAATGCGGATGCATTAAGGTCGGGATTGTGATAATATAGCGTTTAAAAAATGCTCCGATTAAAACTGCAATTGCAATAATTAAAGAAGGTAAGGGTTTTCTCATTTTCTTGAATAAAAGTAAAATAATAGGAATAATCATTCCGCCTATTTGTACCAGCCAAAACATTAATGCAAATTGTCCTTCAAACAGTGCATGTATATGGTGTCCTTCGCCTCTTTGTTGTTGGTAACCCGGAATAATAAATTCATTTATGTTAAAATAGAGATATACCAACATTAACAGTACCATTAATTTTCCCATTTTATCAAAATGAAAATCAGTAAGATATTCTTTTAAACGAAAATCTCGACTGAAAATAAACATGGCAATAACGACTGCGGCACCGCCCGTAACAAATGCTCCGGTTACATAGTATGGGCCGAAAATAGTTGAAGCCCATCCCACTCGGGGGGTCATGGCAAACAGCCAGGATGTTACCGTATGTATTGCCAAAGCTACCGGAATAATTAAAATTGCAAGAGTTCTGATTAATTTTTTTATTAATTTATATTGCTCGTCCGAACCTTTCCATCCGAATGACAATATTTTATACATTTTTTGTTTCCATTTTGCTTGGTCTTTCATTACTTTTTGCAGAAAAGGCATATCCGGAATAAGCGGTAAAAGATATAATAAAATACTTATTACCACATAAGTCATTACAACGGTAACATCCCAAACGATAGGTGATTGCACTCTTCCGTATGCAAAAAGATGCCAAAATCTGTCGGGACGCCCCATGTCAAAAATAATGACTAATCCTGCCCACAATGCAAACCCTACGGCAATCATTTCCGCAATTCTTGCAATCGGTGTTACCCATTTGTATCCTATAAGCCCGAGAACCGAACTTATCAGCATTCCGATAAGGGCTGTTGCTACGAAAAAGATAAAACTTGCAATATATAAGCCCCATGAAACATAATCACGCATAGCCGTTACACCCAGCCCTTTCTGTAATTGAATGACATAAGCAAATAATCCTAGCATGATAATACCGATTAAAAAAAGTATCCATGTTCTGAATCCGTAATGATGTTTTAACGGTCGTGTTAAATCTTCGGTAATTTTAGTTAAAGATTTTTCAGACACGTTTGTATTTTCTTTATTCATGATATAGAATTTTTAATATGCTTTAAAAAGAGTAAATTAAGAATTGTCTTCTTCTTTGTCTAAAGTTGTTTTTCCTTCAAACTTAAAAGGAACGGTTCTGTTTTTTTCAGGTAAATAATAAACGCTCGGGTGCGTTCCGAGTTCAGGCATTAAGGTATAGCCGGCGTTATCTCTTATTAATTCGCTGAATTTAACCGTTTCTTTGGTTGTTCCGTTGGTAACGGCATCCTCGTTTAAATCGCCGAACCAATAAACACTGTTCGGACATGCCGAAACACAGTAGGGAAGTTTTCCTTCTCTCAATCGGTCGGCACTGAATAAACATTTTGAAATAGTTCCTTTTTTCTGCGGTACATTTAGCTCAATATCATATTCAACTCCTTCGTACTTTTCTTTATCTTTCGGGTCTGTCCAATTAAATACACGTGCGGAATACGGACATGCGGCAATACAAAAACGACAGCCGATACAACGTTCGTTATCAATAAGCACAATGCCGTCTTGTCTTTTAAAGGTAGCATCAACCGGGCAAACTTTGGTACACGGCGGGTCGTCGCAATGTTGACACGGTTTAGGCATAAAATAGGGGGCTGTTTCGCCGCCGTGATCCATTCTTAAAACATTAATGTGATGTTGTTCGGGTTTCAGAACATGGGCATGTTGGCATGCAGCCATACAAAGTCTGGCATTTTGACATTTGCTTAAATCAATTACCATAACCCATTTTTTGCCCGGAATACCTTCTCTTCCTTGTTGTTGCATTTGGGCTTCGGTACGAGCACCGATTTCTTTTAAGTGAGATTTGTCAACAGTCATAATTTTTCCGTCGGGTCCCAATACTTTTAAGGTATCTCCGCTTTCGGCGAAAGCATTAAACGATCCGACAACTCCGGCTCCCAAAACGGTACCGGCTCCTGCCAACAGACCTTTTTTCAGAAAATCACGGCGAGATGTCGATTTTTTTTCACTGCTTTTTTCGGGTTTATTTCTGCTTTTCATTTGTTTTATTTTTATAAAAAGATGTGAATATATTTTATAGCAATTCCCAAAATTATAAAAAAACTAAAAAAAATCTGCATATTTTCTTTTTAGAATGATTATAAATTATTTTACCTTTGTATTTTCCAACTTAATATCTTATTTTCGATATTTATTTTATATTGTGCTTCGGCAATGATATATTACCTATATTCAGTGATAAGATGACATTTTATAAAAATTATTTGAATGTATAAATACGGAATAATAATCGGAGTATTTTTGTTTTTCGGGTGTAATAACGGAAATAAAATAAGAAAAAGAGATATTCTGAAAGAAAAAGACTTTATTTCTGTTTTAATTGATATTCATAAAGCAGACGGTATAATTCAATTTAAGAACTTACAGGCAAAGAGTAAAGCTGCGGATTCTGTAAGTTTATATAATTTTGTTTTAAAAAAACACAATATATCCAGAGATAAATTCAGAAAAACAATTGATTACTATGCCGTTCACAATGAAGAATATTTGACAATTTACGATTCGGTGCAATCGTTTTTCAATAAAAAAGAAAAAGAACTGCAAATTGCCGCCGACAGAGACAAACAAGAAGAACTGAGAAAGGAAAAACTAAAACAAAAGGACACAACGGAATTATGGAATTTGAAAAAAGAGTGGAATTTACCGGAAGACGGAAGAAAAAATCCGATACCCTATAAAATTGATATTCAAAAACAAGGAACTTATACTTTAAAATATCGGATAAAAATTTTTCCCGATGACCGTTCCGTAAATCAGAGAATGACTATTATTGCAAATTATTTTGACGGAACAAAGGACGTAAATTCCAACGGAACTATGGTGAAAGACGGAAAATTCGGCAATTATGACGTAAGTGTAACAACCAATCCGAAGAAAAAATTAAAATATATTTCCGGCTGGCTGTTTGATCACAGTCAGGGAACAAAAAGCAAACATGCACAGATAAAAGATATTTCATTAAAACGTACAAACAATAAAATTCTAATAAAATGACAAAGAAAACAAAGGGGATTATTGCAATTCTTACGGGAGGCGGAGACGTTCCCGGGTTAAATCCCGCAATCAGAGCAATTACCATACGTGCGATACGAGAAGGATATAAAGTTATCGGTTTACGAAGGGGCTGGGCAGGAATTGTAGAGATGGTTCAGGATAAAAAGGCAGATAACAGCAACAATTTTATAGAACTTACCGAAAATATCGTAAACAGAGCCGGAAGAACCGGCGGTACTTTTTTGCACAGTTCGAGAACACGACCGAGTCATTTACCGAAAGCCAATGTTCCCGAGCATTTGAAATCAAAATATACCGATGAAATTAATGACCTGACGGAAGTTGTTTTGGATAATTTATCGTGGTTGGGTGTTGATTATTTAATTCCTATCGGAGGCGATGATACCTTAAGCTATGCCGTTCGTTTATATAAAGAAGGATTTAAAGTTGTTGCCATTCCTAAAACCATGGATAATGACGTTCCCGGAACGGATTATTGCATCGGGTTCAGTACTTGTATTACCCGGACAATAAATATGACCAATACATTAAGAACTTCTGCCGGTTCGCACGAGCGATTGCTGGTACTTGAAGTATTCGGAAGGTATGCCGGTTATACGGCAATGTTGCCGACTATGGCAGGTGCCGCAAACCGATGTGTTATTCCCGAGTATAAGTTTGATATAGAAAAATTGACGGAATTACTTGTTTACGACAGGCATAAAAATCCAAGTAATTATTCCGTTGTATTAGTTTCCGAAGGAGCAATGTTTAAAGGCGGAGAAATGATTTTTAAAGATGCCGAAAAAGACCAGTTCGGTCATGCAAAACTCGGAGGAATAGGCGAAATGGTTTCTGCAAAATTAAAAGAACTTTCTCCGAAATTCAATAACGGAAAACGTATCAATGTTATCAACCAAAAACTCGGTTATTTGGTAAGAGGCGGCGACCCGGATGCTATCGATTCCATTGTTCCGATGGCATACGGAAATTTGGCCTTAGATTTAATTCTGAAAGGCGTTCACGGAAGATTGGTCGTTTTAAAAAACGGGCGATACGATAATGTGCCGATTGATGTTGTAACAAGCAAATCTAAAGTTATTAAAATTGAGAAATTTTATAATACGGAACGTCTGAGACCTTATTATAAAAGTTTTGAAATGAACCCTTTATTTATTATGACAAGCGATTAAATTATGACAAAAATAAAAAAAATAGCCGTTTTTACATCCGGCGGAGATTCTCCCGGTATGAATGCGGCAATAAGAGCCGTCGTAAGAACCGCCCTTGCCCATGGTCTGGAAGTTATGGGAATTAACCGGGGTTATCAGGGAATGATTGAAGACGATTTTGTAAAATTAAAATCAAAATCGGTAAGAAATATTATTCAACGAGGCGGAACGATACTGAGGACGGCAAGAAGCGAAGAATTCAAAACACCGGCAGGAAGAAAAAAAGCATATAATAACTTAAAAAAGCACGGGATAAATGCTGTGGTTGTAATCGGCGGAGACGGCAGTTTTAAAGGTGCCGGAATTTTTTCGCAAGAATACGACATCCCTTTTGTGGGAATGCCCGGAACGATTGATAACGATATGTTCGGAACGGATTATACAATCGGTTTTGATACCGCTCTTAATACGGTAACCGAAGCTATTGACAAAATAAAAGATACGGCATTTTCTCACGACCGAACTTTTTTTATTGAAGTAATGGGGCGTGATGCCGGATTTATTGCTTTGAAAGCCGGCATTGCTACCGGTGCCGAAATGGTTTTGATTCCCGAAGTTGAAGGACAGGAAGAAAAATTGGAAAAATTATTACAATCTTCGGAAAAAAATTCCAATATCATAATTGTTGCCGAAGGAAATAATGTAGGCGGTGCAAGTGAAGTTGCCAAACGTTTCGGGAAAAAATATAAAAGCCACGGCATACGGGTTAATGTTCTCGGGCACATGCAAAGAGGCGGTTCACCGTCGGCATTTGACCGCTATCTTTCCAGCCGGCTCGGCGTTGCCGCAGTAGATGCTTTAATTGACAACCAAAGAAGCGTTATGGTCGGTTATTCCAATCACGAAGTTGTGCTTGTTCCTTTTAATAAAACCATTAAAGGAAAAAGAGATGTCGGAGAGGAGTTACTTCGTGTTAACGATATTTTAGCAAAATAATTCAGGATGTTTTACGATACGATAACAGCGATTGCCACATCGCCCGGAAGCGGTGCAATTGCTGTTATACGTTTATCCGGAAAAGAATCATTCTCTATTATCCGAAAAATATTTACCCCCAAAAAAGGGACGTTTGAAATTAAACCATATACTATCCGTTTCGGAACCGTAAGCGACGGAAATCAAATTATTGATGAGGTTTTGGTAAGTTTTTTTAAAGCACCGAATTCTTATACCGGTGAAGATTCCGTTGAAATTTCATGCCACGGTTCCCTTTTTATACAACAAAAAATTTTAAATCTTCTTATAAAATCGGGTGCTCGTTCGGCAAATCCGGGTGAGTTTACGCAACGTGCTTTCCTTAACGGAAAAATGGATTTATCTCAAGCAGAGGCAGTTGCGGATTTAATCGCATCCGAATCGGCATCGGCACACAGGGTGGCTATGCAACAAATGCGAGGCGGTTTTTCAAGTGAATTGCAAAATTTAAGAAACCGATTGCTTTCGTTTATTTCTTTAATAGAATTGGAATTGGATTTCAGCGAAGAGGATGTCGAATTTGCCGACAGAAACAATTTAAAAAAACTTATACGGGAAATTCAAAAACATATCTCCGAGCTTATTAACTCTTTTGAACTCGGGAATGCAGTAAAAAACGGTGTCCCGGTTGCAATTGTCGGCGAACCGAATGTCGGAAAATCAACCTTGTTGAATGTGCTTTTGAACGAAGACAAAGCCATTGTATCGGATATTGCCGGAACAACACGCGATGCCGTGGAAGACCTTATTTCGATAAACGGAATTTTATTTCGCTTGATTGATACCGCCGGCATCAGAGAAACAAACGATACCGTTGAAGCATTGGGTATAGAACGAACAATGGCAAAAATAGAAAAAGCGGCTGTTGTATTGTTTTTACTTAATGCCGGCGACCCCGATACCGAAAAAAAGATTTTTGAAATCCGGGAAAAAACAAAAGACAAACAGCTTATTGTTATTATCAACAAAATTGATAAAATCGGCTCCGAACAAAATTTGACAGAACTTGCAGAGAACGAAATAAAGCATATTGAAATTTCGGCAAAACATAAAATAAATATTGACAAATTAAATCAACTGCTCATTGATACGGTCAATTATTCTTCATTAAATAAAAATGATACGATTGTTACCAATATTCGACATCTTGAGGCATTGCAAAATGCGTATAAATCCTTGCTTCGTGTAAGCGAAGGTTTGGAAGGTAATATTTCCGGCGATTTTTTGGCACAAGACCTACGCGAGACACTGCAATATATCGGTGAAATAACCGGCACATTTACTACAGACGAGATACTTGGGAATATCTTCAAGAACTTCTGTATCGGAAAGTAAAATAATATTTCGCAATATTTTGTAATTTTATTCTTCCGAAAATTTCTTTAGGCGGCGAATTCGGTTTAGGTTTTATGTATAACAAAATCGGAGGAAGCGATACAAATTCGGAATCATGGAATTTTACCGATAATATAAGAGTCATAAACAGTGTAAAGAATCCCGGATCAAGTAATTTTGATTTTTCCGACGATAATTTAGGAGGTAAAATTTTTATATTATTTCATATATAATCATTTTTTAAACAGGAATCGAAAAGTCATTGTTTCGACTTTTATT
>CAZCPV010000100.1:0-10244 GCA_964500765.1 uncultured Draconibacterium sp. | reverse complement strand
AGGTCCCGTAAAATACCTTAACGAACTTGAATACATAAACGGTTACATATATGCAAACATCTACCAATACGAAAAAATCGTAAAATTCGACCCGCATACCGGAAGAGTTGCGGCATATATTGATTTATCGCATATTTTGCCGATGAACGACTACAAACCCGATACCGATGTTTTAAACGGAATTGCCTACGACAAAAAAAATAAACGACTTTTCGTAACCGGAAAATTATGGCCTAAACTTTTTGAAATTGAACTTGTGAAAAAATAATATTTTACTTTTTTATCGCTTCATTATAACATTTTCTGCAAAGCGGTTCGTAAATATCTTTTTCGCCCAACAAAAATTGCTTATCGCTGTCCGATAATCGATGAGAATATTGGGCTAAATTTCCGCAACGCATACAAATGGCATGTACTTTTGTAACATACTCGGCAATAGCCGTTAAGCGAGGTATAGGACCGAACGGCTTTCCGGCAAAATCCATATCCAAGCCGGCAACAATAACACGAATCCCCCTGTCTGCCAGTCGATTACAAACCTCAACCAAAATATCACTGAAAAATTGTGCTTCGTCAATACCGATAACCTCATAACCGTTTGCCAAATCCAAAATATCTTCCGCTTTTGCAACGGGAATTGATTTTATCGACTTTGCATCATGCGATACAACTTCATCTTCCGAATAACGCGTATCAACTTTCGGCTTAAAAATAGCAATTTTTTGTTGTGCTATTTCGGCACGTTTCATTCGCCTTATCAACTCTTCGGTTTTCCCCGAAAACATTGAACCCGTTACAACTTCAATCCAACCTGCCGTACGCACTTTTTCTTCTAAAAACATAAATTTAAATATTTTTAATTTGAGGCAATTTTTTAACTTTGACAAAAATATACAAAACAATGAAGTCGAGTTTCATAATTTTGATATTATTTTTATTAAGTTTTCAACAAAGTATCGCTCAATTTCAAAACGATGCCCGAGAAATCCTTAATACAATATGTTCCGAAGATTTTCACGGAAGAGGATATGCTATGGGCGGTGTCGAAAAAACAGCCCGATTTATTGAAAAAAGACTTAAAAAATATCACCTTAAAAAATTCGACAAAACCTATTTCCAAGAATTCAAAATTCACGTTAACACCCTTTCGGGAAATAATTTAATTCGCCTGAATAACAAAGATTTAACACCGGGTATTGATTATTTAATTTCAGCATCATCCGGCTCTCTTAAAGGCAAGTTTTCGTTAGCTGTAATAAATGCAGACCTTATCAACAAACCCGAAAAATTCCGAAAATTTATTGACTCCGATTTCTCCGACAAAGTTATTTTGATTGATACATTCGGCTTACACAGAAAAAGTTTCAACGATGCCTATAAACTCATTACCGAAAGAAACATATTAAAGGCAAAAGCAATAATAAAAATTACAAGAAAAAATTTGATTTACGTTCCTTCGCAAATTCGAAAAAATTTTCCGTTAATTATATTGAAAGAAAGCAGTTTACCTAACAATCCGAGAGATATTCAAATTGATATCGACAGTAAATATTATCCCGATTTCAGGACAAAAAACATCATTGCATACATCAAAGGAAAAAGCGATACAAGCATTGTTCTTTCGGCACATTACGACCACCTCGGAACTATGGGTGCAAACGTATATTTTCCCGGAGCCAACGACAACGGCAGCGGTGTTGCGGCATTGCTTACTTTGGCAAAATATTTTTCAAAACAAAAAAAACCAAAATACAACATTGTTTTTATGTTTTTCAGCGGCGAAGAACTTGGCTTGCAAGGGTCTTATTATTACACGCAACACCCTGTTTTCCCGTTAAGTAAAATAAAATTTATGATAAATTTAGATATGGTCGGAAGCGGCGATAAAGGCATAAAAGTCGTAAACGGAACAGTATTTAAACAACAATTTGACACGCTTGTTTCAATTAACGATAAACATCGATATTTGCCTGCAATAAAAATCAGAGGAAAAGCAGCAAACAGCGACCATTATTTCTTTTTTGAAGAAGGTGTTCCCGCAATTTTTATATACACCCTCGGAAAATATAAAGAATATCACAATATTTTTGATACGCCCGAACTGCTGCCTTTAAGCAAATTTGACGGTTTAATGCACCTTTTAATTGATTTTATTAACATCATGCAAAATGATAAAAGAACTGATATACAAAAACAGAACGTATCGGAGATTCAAAGAAAAAATTAAGATACCGGAACAAGATTTATTTGAATTGATTGATTTAGCACGACTTACACCTTCGCCTCGCAACCGGCAATCGTTAAAATTTTTTATCTCAAACACAAAAGCGGAAAACGATAAAATTTTCCCGACATTAAGTTGGGCAGGTGCCTTGCCCGATTGGAACGGTCCAGCCGAAGGCGAAAAACCGGCGGCATACATCGTAATTCTCGGCGACAATTCAATTCTTCCGAAAGTTGAAAACAGTTATCACGATGTCGCAAGCGGCTTTGTTGCCCAATCAATTTTACTCGGTGCCGTTGAAAAAGGATACGGCGGATGCACCGTTGCCGCCGTTCAAAGACAAAAACTGAAAAAGGAACTTAATATTCCCGATTGTTTTGATATTCTTCTTGTTTTGGCTCTCGGTGTTCCCGGCGAAACCGTTATTATCGAAAATATGCCCGATGACGGAAATTATAACTACCGGCGAGACGAAAATCAAAATCATTATGTTCCGAAACGAAGTTTGAACGAAATAATAATTAACCGAAAAGCAAAAAAATAATTAATGACAGACAAAAAAAACATAGCCGTTCTTGCCGGCGGAAATTCTTCCGAATTTTTTATTTCTCTGAAATCTGCCGAAACCGTTGCAAATGCAATTGACAAAGAAAAATACAATGTTTTTGTTGTTCAAATAAAAGACAAAGAATGGACACTCACCAACGATTTAAACTGCGGATTAATTATTCATAAAAACGACTTCAGCTTTACCGACAAAGGACAAAAAGAAAAATTTGACATCATTGTTTCGGCTATTCATGGTACACCGGGCGAAGACGGACTTTTACAGGGCTATTTCGATATGCTGAAAATTCCTTATGTCGGCAGCGGAGTTTTAGCTTCTTCTCTTACTTTTAACAAATTTTACTGCAACACTTTTTTGCGAAATTTCAATATCGTAAACATTGCAAAATCTGTTCTTGTCAGAAAAAACAAACCCTTCACTCCGGAAAATATTATTACAAAAACGGGTTTGCCGTGTTTTGTAAAACCAAATGCCGGCGGTTCAAGTTTCGGCGTAACAAAAGTAAAAGAAACAAAAGATTTAATTCCGGCAATCGAAAATGCCTTTAAAGAAAGCGAAGAAGTGATTATCGAAGAATTTATCGACGGCAGCGAAATTCAATGCGGAATTTTCAAAACACAAGAAAAAGAATACAAACTCCCTTTGGTTGAGATTGTTCCGAAAAACGATTTTTTTGATTATCAGGCAAAATACGACAGCAATTTTTCCGAAGAAATTATCCCGGCAAGAATTTCGGAAGAGCTGACGACAAAATGTCAAGAAATCACTTCTCAACTTTATAATGTATTGAACCTGAGAGGCATTGCCCGAATGGATTTTATCTTAAAAAACGGTGAATTTTGGTTTCTCGAAGCAAATACCATTCCCGGAATGACAGCGGAAAGTCTTGTGCCTCAGATGATTCGCAAAGCAGGAATGACAATTAAAGAAGTTATGACCTTATTAATTGAAGATACACTAAATAAAATTTGAATACACTGAACATTTCATAACTTTGCATTTTCTAAAACAAAAATAATGAACATAAATAAATTATATAAAAAAGCATTAAATCAAGAATTTCTTTCGCTTAACGAAGGACTTTTTTTATACGAAAATGCACCGACTTCCGATTTAATATTTATCGGAAACGAAATAAGAAAAAAAAATCAAAGCGAAGAAAACCGGAATAAAGTCGGCTGGATAATCGACCGAAACGTAAATATAACAAATGTTTGCATAGCACAATGCGAATTTTGTAACTTTTACAGAAAACCGGGTGCTCCCGATATTTACATTACAACACTCGAAGAATACGACGAAAAAATTAAAGTAATGAAAGAACTCGGAGGGAACCAGTTGTTGATGCAAGGCGGATTGCACCCGAAACTCGGACTCGATTATTACAAAAAACTTTTTTCGGATATAAAAAAAATGCACCCCGACATTAAATTGCATGCACTCGGTCCTGCCGAAATTCACCATATTGCACGCATTTCAAAAGCAACTTATCGGGCTGTTTTAGAACAGCTTACCGAAGCCGGCTTAGACAGTTTGCCCGGTGCCGGTGCCGAAATTCTTGTTGACCGTGTCCGGAAAACCGTTTCACGCGGAAAATGCAACTCACAACAATGGCTCGACGTTATGCGGGAAGCACACAAACTCAACATCGTAACCTCCGCAACCATGATGTTCGGGCATATCGAAACACACAGCGAACGAATAGAACATTTTATAAAATTACGAGAAGTGCAAGCCGAAAAACCTGATTACTCCGAAGGATTTACAACTTTTATTCCTTGGCCTTTTCAAGATGAAAATACGGAACTGAATAAAAAATCGGGCATAAAAAATACTGTTACAACCGATGAATATCTGCGAACTTTTGCTTTGGCAAGAATAATGATGCCGAATATAAAAAATATGCAGGCATCGTGGCTTACCGTAGGAAAAATCGCCGGACAACTTACCCTGCATGCCGGTGCCAACGATTTCGGATCTATTATGATAGAAGAAAACGTTGTGTCGGTTGCCGGTGCCGATTACAGTTTTAATGCCGAACAAATTCAAGAAGCAATAAAAGAAGCCGGTTTTACTCCCGCATACCGAAATCAAGCGTATGAATATTCCGAAACATTTTAATCTCTGAATAATGGAAAAATTAATCTTTAAAATCAAAAATCCCGGAAAAAGAATAAATCTGTTTTTAGAAGAACTTCTTGACAAAAAAAATGCAGAAAAAGCCGTAAGGGAAACAAACGCAACGGCAAAAAATTTTGAAGCACGAATTACTTTGTACAATTTTGATAAAGACCTTATAAACAGAATAATACAGCATCCTAAAACAATTTCCGCATACATTGTAAAAAATAATAAAGTGCTGAAAAATTTAAAATCCGTCGCCTGAAATCCCGCATGAATACCGATGATTTAAAATACAAAATTGCGATAAGCAAAATTCCCGGTTTGGGACCCGTGAATACAAAAAATTTAATTTCCTATTGCGGCGGCATAAAAGAAGTTTTTGAAGCCGATAAAAGAAAATTGCTCAAAACACCCGGTATAGGCGAAGTTACTGCAAACAGTATTTTGCAAAACAAGCATCTTTTAAAAGATTTTGAAGATGAAATAAAATTTATCACTAAAAATAAAATTAAAACACGTTTTTATTTAGATGCCGATTATCCGTTTTTGCTGAAACAATGCCCCGATGCTCCTTTATTGTTTTTTGAAAAAGGCAATATTTCTTACGAAAATCGGAAAATAATAAGTATTGTAGGCACTCGAAATGCCACCCAAAGGGGAAAAGATATTTGCGAAGAAATTATCAAAGATTTAGCCGAAGCCGGGCATAACCCGATAATTGTAAGCGGATTAGCTTTCGGTATTGATATTTCGGCACACAAAGCCGCTTTAAAATACGGCTTGGAAACCGTTTCGGTATTAGCCCACGGATTTGACCGAATTTATCCGGCAAAACATAAAAATATTGCTTCGCAAATTGTAAATCAAGGGGCATTAATTACGGAATTTAACAAAAATTCTGAATTTGAACGCCAAAATTTTCTGCAACGAAATCGTATAATAGCCGGATTATCTCATGCAACCGTTATAATTGAATCTGCCGGAAAAGGCGGGTCATTGGTGACGGCAGATATTGCAAATTCCTATAACAGAGAAGTTTTTGCTGTTCCGGGAAGATTGGACGACAAATATTCCGAAGGAACAAACCGGTTGATAAAAACGCACAAAGCATTTTTGCTGCAATCGGCAAAAGATATCGAATATATTTTGAACTGGGAACAAACCGCAAACCCGAAACAACAAATTTTGTTTGCCGAACTTTCGGAAGACGAAAAAATAATTGCAAAAATTTTACAAGAAAACGGAAAATCGGTAATTGATTATATTTGCAAAAAAACCGGATTTAATTCTGCAAAAACATCGGCAATTTTATTGGAAATGGAATTTAAAAATGCCGTAAGATGCCTTCCGGGAAAAATATTTGAAGTAACAGGAACCGTTAAACATTAAAAAATGATAAAAATATCTGTCGTAATAATAACTTTCAACGAAGAAAAAAATATTGAACGATGCCTTAATTCCGTAAAAGATATTGCCGATGAAATCGTTGTATTAGACTCATTTTCAACAGATAAAACGGAAGAAATTTGCAAAAAACATAATGTAAAATTTTTCCAACATAAATTTGACGGATATACACAACAAAAAAACAGAGCCGTAAATCTTGCCGTAAATAATTATATTTTGTCTTTGGATGCAGACGAAGAACTTTCCGCTAAACTTAAAAATTCAATAAAAGAAATTAAAAATAATCCGATTTTTGAGGTATATAAATTTAATCGTTTAAACATATATTGCGGCAAAGCCGTAAAACATACAAGTTGGTATCCCGATTGTAAAATTCGATTTTGGAACAAGGAAAAAGGACGATGGGTCGGTGATAAAATTCACGAAATTGTTGAAGCGGATAAGGATTGTAAAATCGGATTTTTAAAAGGCGATTTGTTGCATTATTCTTATAATTCAATTGAAGAACATATCAGCCAGACAAATAAATTCAGCACACTCGGTGCCGAGCAAATATCCGGAAAATCATTCCCGATATTACTTTTTAAAGCCCTTTTCAATCCTGTTTTCAGATTTTTTAAAAATTATTTTATAAAACACGGGTTTTTAGGCGGTTATACTTCTTTTATGATTTCTGTTATTATATCTTTTGAAACATTTTTAAAATATTCAAAAGCTATTTTTCTTTATAAGAAGAAATCGTAGTTTTCTCTTCGGCAAATAAAAAAAACGACAGAAAAAAAGCAAAAACCGTTGCCCCCATTTGTGTTTCCGCAGTATCTTCATTAAGCATTGATAAGCCGATGATAATAAAACTGACCAAAAAAAGATAACTTTTATATTTTTTGGTTTTAATAATCGGATAAATCAAAGCAAACAAAAACCACAAAAATCCGATAAGACCAAAGGCAATAAAAAATGTTACATACTGATTATGAGCTCTTAAACGATGATTTTCAGATAATTTTGATTGTGATAATCGATATTGCTTTTCAAATTCATCTTTTACGTCTCCGGTTCCCGTACCGAACCAAAAATTGCGTTTTATAATTTCTTTACCGTTTTTTAAAAATTCAAATCGCTGCGAAACCGATTGATTTTCCGGATTACCGCCGGAAAAATACCTGTCTGTCTGCCAAAGAAATTCATAAATCTTCGGATAAACGGAAAATTTATTCGCAAAAATATAATTCGTCATGCCGTTTTCGATATTTTCAACGTCCTGCTCCGACAATTTTTGAATCCCCTCTTTATCTTTTCGTAAATTTTTGGAAGTTAAATATCTTATAAGTGTGTATTTAATTTTTTGATTTTTTTTATCCAAAGAACCGTATTTAATATTGCTTCTTTTATTCCATTCTTCCTTTAATTCCTTTTCACACAAATAAATATAAACAAAATGTCCGTTTTCTTTTTGCGAAGCGGCAAAATTATTCTGATATTTATTTCCGCTTTTGGTATATTTTTCAATCTTATCCGGATTTATTACATCTGTTTTATAAAACCGCTGTACCGAATGGGCTGTATAAGAAATAATTCCCGCTGCAACCAAAACGGAAATTCCCGAAGTTATGATTTTTATTTTTTTATTTTTCTGTAAATATATATAATATAACATGCTAAATATAAGCAATATACACCAAATAACCCAGCCGGTTACCGAGTGTAACAACAGAAGAAAAAAACTTAACCAAATAAATCCGATTGCATAAAAAATCTTGTATTTCAATTTTTCTTTTTCCTTACTGAACAGCAAATAATAAACCATTGAATAGGCAGCCATATTCAGCAAAAGAGCATAACGAATATGGGAAAATTTTCCCGCCAATCTTTGAAGATTAATAATTTCAACACCCGTAAGCCCTAATAATGAGGCAATTCCGTAAAATGTTTTGGCAATTATTGAAATCGTAAAAATTATCAGAATTAGCTTAACCTCTTTGGCAGTTAATTTTAAGGAAGTTCCGAGTACTATCGGGAATAATAAAATCGGCAGTTTAATTTTTAAATCTTTTGCGGCATAAGCAAAATTCTGCGTATAAATTAATCCGACAATATGAAGTAAAAAAATTGAAGCAAAAATAATAATCTCGGGATGTGTTTTTAATTGCCTGATTTTAAATTTAAAATTCCCTTCCAAAATCCAAAAAAACACCAAGCCCATTTCCGACATACTTAACAAAAATCGAGAATGCGGCAGTACAACCGCCAAAACCATCAACATTCCGACATAAATATATCGGTAATTCAATTTAAACAGTTTAACGATATTTTTCGGCATAGCTTTATTTTCAACGGCTAAAATAAAAAAAACCCGGCAATACCGTACCGAGTTTTCATATAATTTTACTGTTTTTTATCCTAATCGACTGATTCGTTTTAATGCTTCCAAATTTTCAACCGTAATACTTCTACCGTATAAGGAAATTACTTTTTCTTGTGCAAAAGTGGACAGCGTTCGAATAGCGTTGGAAGTGGTCATATTCGATAAACTTGCAATATCTTCCCTTGATAAATATACTTTTATGGTTTTGTTATTTTCTTCGTAACCGAATGTATTAATTAAAACCAGCAAGGATTCCGCCAATCTTCCTCGAATATGTTTTTGTGTTAAAGAAACCGTTCTTTCATTTGAAAATCCCAGTTCTTTGGCTAAAATATTTATAACTTTTAAAGCAAATTTTCCGTTTACTTTTATTACTTTCTCCAATATATTTTTTTCAAGATAACAAATAACCGAATCCTCAATAGCCGTAGCCGTAGCATTGTAATGTTCTCCGGCAAAAAGAGCTCTGAAACCGACAAAATCGCCTTGCTTATCCATTCTGATTATTTGATCTCTCCCCCCTACTCCTTCTTTAAAAAGTTTAACTTTACCGGAACAAAGACAAATCATTCCCACAGGCAAATCGCCTTCTTTAAAAATTATTTCACCTTTTTTGTAGGAAGTGCATTGTCTGTTGTCTTCAAATAACTTTTTCTCTTCTTTACTTAAAAGATTGAAAATCGAATCTTTTGATTCCGTGCAAATTTTGCAAATAGTTTTATCAATCATATTTTCGAAAAAATGTTTTAAAACACAAAAATAGTACTTTTTTCTTCAAAACTTTAATAAAATCACATTAAAAATATCAAATCCTGCCGAATTTATTATTTTTTTAATTTATTTTACAGGTATTTTCAGAAAAAATAATTTGACAATATTATAAAAATTTATTATGTTTGCATAATAAATTTTACTGCAAAACAGAAAATTTTGCTTTAATTTATTTTAAATTGTTGAACCGTAAATTATAATAAGATGAAAGCACTCGTTTGCATAGGACACGTTCCTGACACAACGTCGAAAATTAAATTTACCGATAATGACACAAAATTTGACACAACAGACATCAAATACATTATCGGACCGTATGAAGAACTGGCTTTAACCAGACTGTTAGACCTGAAAGATGCCGGCATTGATATGCACATTACCGTTGTAAATGTGGGAACACAGGAAACCGAACCCACCATACGAAAAGCACTTGCAATGGGTGCTGACGACGCAATCAGAGTTAATGCCGATGCTTCGGATAATTTATTTATCGCAAAACAAATTGCCGAAGTATATAAAAACGGCGATTATGATATTATTGTAACAGGTAAAGAATCAATTGATTACAACGGCGGGCAATTGGAAGGCATGATTGCCGAATTTCTTAATTTACCCTCTGTTTCCGGAGCTTCAAAATTTGAAATTGAAGGCGACAAGGTTTTAACGGAACAAGAAATTGAAGGCGGAGATTTAAAATTGGAAGCCGCATTTCCGTTTGTAATCAGTGCCGGAAAAGGATTCTTACCCGAATCCGAACCCAGAATTCCGAATATGAGAGGAATTAT
>CAZCPV010000099.1:0-10250 GCA_964500765.1 uncultured Draconibacterium sp. | reverse complement strand
GAAAAACCTTTATCGGCTTTTTCCAATACTTTGTATATCCACGCACTTACCGGATATTGATAATTTAAGGGCAATATTTGCGTTTTACCTGATAATTGGAATGTTAATTTTAATTGCATATTTCTTTTTTCAAATATAAAAAATTAAATCGGTAAGTTTATCGTCATTTTTTATTTTTTGTCTTCCCGTTTTTATTTTTTTTTATTCTTACCAAAACACTTATTTGCTTTTCGGGATGTTCTCGATGACTTATACTGTTTATATAACATTCAAAAATATCATACCCTAAAGCAATAAATTGAAATAGTGTTTTATTTTGGGCTTTCGGCACATAACCCAATTGCTTGTCGTAAAAATAAACGGCAACTGCTTCCGGGTCGTAACGATTTTCGGGTTCAATTCTAAGTTTTAATTTTTGCCCTATTTCTAATTTGTTAAATACCTCAACACCGTCATAATAGGTAAAACCGGCAATAGTAAATTGCATAAAAAATTTGCTGACTTTAAGTTTCATAATTTTATTTTTAAAGATTATGAAACAAAATTACAATTACGAATTGTCAATTACCGTCACTGTTATTTTTTTTTCAGAATATTTTATTTTTTATTTTTTCGTTAAGGTAATTTTTAAACTCAAGAGGTTCGATAACCTGTATATCATCAGGCAAACCAAGTACAAACCTCCCTACTCCGTGAAAACTGCATACCTCACTTTCAAAAATATATTCGCCGTTTTCCGTTTTTTTTATATCTTTTTCGGAAAGCGGATATTCTTCAATAAGCAAATTATAAGCTCTCATTGTTAAAATCAATTTAACGAAAATTCTTTTATCAGAGCTTATTCTGAAACAATCAATATGCCCTGCTTTATGATATTTTTGATATTGCCAATCTTCAGGTAATATTTCAACATTTTTTATTCTGGAGGTTTTAAAAAGTTTATTTTTTCCGCTTTCAATTTCATAACACCAAACGGAAACAAAATTCGGAGTATATTTCAGAGGTTCTGCAAGTCTGCTGCTCACACTGTTACTGTGTGCCGATTTATAATCAATGATTTTAATCTGTTTTTTGTTCAATATTGCAGCCGTAATTTTTGATATTACTTCCGATTTCTCTTTTCTTATGATAGTGTCAATAACCCTTTTGGAGTCGTAGAGCGAATAAAGTTTTTTAACAAGATTGGATTTCAACACATTATTATCGTCAATACTGTGAATGGCTTTTTGTAAAATGAAAGATTCTTCTTCCGAGAATTGCAATAAATCATGTAAATTTCGATTATTTTTGTCTTGTTTTTTGAGTTTCCGGTAACCTTCTTCATTTTTTTCAAAAACAAAACCTACATTCCTCAGCGTTTCAATATATCGATAAACCGTTCTTTTTGAAATTTCAAGTTTTTCGGCTATTTCATCCGAAGAATAACCGAAAGTACCGGAAAGAAGCATTATAAGTTTTAAAACACGTTCAATTTTTGCCTGATCGTTCATTTTATTTTATATTTTCTATAAAATTAAATATAATAAACGGTATTTAAAAAATAATTCAACGCATTTTATATATATACAAAAAAAGACAGCCGTTTTTTGACTGTCTTTTTGTGGGCGATACAGGAGTCGAACCTGTGACCCCTTGGGTGTAAACCAAGTGCTCTGAACCAACTGAGCTAATCGCCCGTTTGCTTTTTCCTTTAAAAGCGGATGCAAAGATAAATGAATTATTTTTTCTGCAAAAAATATTTGTGATTTTTACCCTAAAATCGATAAGTTATGATATAAATATCCCGATAAAAATAAATCGTAATAAATAGATTTCTTTTTTATTAGCTGATTATCCTCTGATTATCTGTAAGTTATTTGTTATTATTCAGAATTAAAGTTTATTTCCGGAAATGATGTCCGTAAACATATCAAAAAAGTTATCCTATACAAAATATTGACGTAACTTTGCAAAAGATTTTAAAATTATAAATCATGGCAAAAATAACAAAAGAAGATGCATTAAAGTATCATTCGGAAGGCAGACCGGGAAAAATTCAGGTCATACCTACAAAAGCACACAGTACACAACGCGATTTGGGATTGGCATACACGCCGGGCGTGGCAGATCCTTGTTTGGAAATTGAAAAAAATCCGGATGACGCATACAAATATACGGCAAAAGGAAATCTTGTTGCAGTTATTTCAAACAGTACGGCAGTTCTCGGTCTCGGCGATTTGGGTGCCGTTGCCGGAAAACCGGTAATGGAAGGGAAAGGACTTTTGTTTAAAATATTCGGAGATATCGATGTCTTTGATATTGAAATGGACACAAAAGATATTGACAAGTTTGTGGAAGCCGTAAAAATTATTGCTCCTACTTTCGGCGGTATTAATTTGGAAGATATAAAAGCCCCCGAATGTTTTGAAATAGAAAAACGTCTGAAAGAAGAATTGGATATTCCGATAATGCATGACGACCAACACGGAACTGCTATTATTTCTTCGGCGGCTATGGTAAATGCAATTGATTTGGCAGGAAAAAAACTTGAGAATGTGAAATTAGTTGTAAGCGGAGCAGGTGCTGCCGCTATGGCTTGTACAAATCTCCTTATGTCATTGGGTTTAAAGAGAAATAATGTTGTAATGTGTGACAGTAAAGGAGTTATTAACGAAAAAAGAAAAGATATTAATAAATATAAAAAAAATTATATAACAAAACGCAAAATTGATACACTCGAAGAAGCCATAAAAGGTGCCGATATCTTTTTCGGATTATCAACAAAAGATGTTCTGTCAAAAGATATGGTAAAATCAATGGCAAAGAATCCTATTGTTTTTGCTATGGCAAATCCCGACCCCGAAATTACTTATGAAGATGCCGTTGATGCAAGAGATGATATTATTATGGCAACCGGACGTTCCGATTATCCGAATCAGGTAAATAATGTATTGGGGTTCCCTTTTATTTTCAGAGGTGCTTTAGATGTGAGAGCAACAACCATTAACGAGGAAATGAAAAAAGCCGCCGTTTATGCTTTAGCCGAATTGGCAAAAGAAGATGTTCCGGAAGAAGTCAGTAATGCTTACAATACCAAACACCTCAATTTCGGTCGTCAATATCTTATACCTAAACCATTAGACCCCAGACTAATAACAAAGGTTTCTCCGGCGGTGGCAAAAGCTGCTATGGACTCAGGTGTTGCAAAAAATCCGATAAAAGATTTTAAAAAATACAAAGAACAACTTCAAGAGCGAATCGGAACGGGTAATAAATTAATCAGAAAAATTTATGCACAAGCAAAAACAAATCCTAAAAAATTAATATTTGCCGATGCCGAAAATTACAATGTTTTAAGAGCTGCAGAAATCTGTATTCACGATAATATTGCCAAACCCATTCTTCTCGGAAGAAAAGATAAAATTTTAAAGATTATTGAAGAATATAAACTTGACGATTTGCTGACTGATGCAGAAATTATTGACCCTTACACTATAGAAGAACAAGAAAGACGCCGAAAATATGCACAATTTTTCTATGAAAAACGATATCGTAAAGGAATACGATTTAAAGATGCCAATGAAAAGATGTATAATCGGAATTATTTCGGAGCCATGATGATTGAACACGGTGAAGCCGATGCTTTTGTTGCGGGTTATGCAACAAAATATAAGGAAGTGGTTACACCGATTTTGGAAGTTATAAGATGTAACCAAGACATTGAACATATTGCCGGAATGTACATTGTATTAACAAATAATAACAGACCTCTGTTCTTTGCCGATACGACCATTAACAAAAGACCTTCCGCCAAAGCACTGGTTGATACAACATTAACAGTAACAAGAACCATTAAATGGCTCGGTGAAAATCCTGTTGCAGCTATGCTTTCTTATTCCAATTTCGGTTCGTCGCGAACCGGAAGCCCGGAACGTGTAAGGGAAGCCGTAAAAATTCTTCACAAAGAACATCCCGAAATTGTTATCGACGGAGAAATGCAGGCAAATTTTGCATTAAATACCGAATTAAGAGATAAACACTATCCGTTTTCCAAATTGAAAGGAAAATATGTTAATACTTTAATATTCCCGAATTTAAGTTCCGGAAATATATCTTATAAATTAATGCAGGAAATCGGCGGAGCAGAAGTTATCGGTCCTGTTTTATGCGGAATTAAAAGACCTATACATATTGTACAACTCGGAGCTTCGGTTAGAGAGATCGTAAATATGGCGGCAATTGCCGTTGTGGATGCTCAAAATCCGCCGTCAAATTATTTGTAAAAAATTTCTGATTCAGCCCTAAACTGTCCGATTTGTATTAATTCGGGCAGTTTTTTTTATCCCGGAAGAACTAAAACGAAGTTTTATCACCCCCCAAAATGCTTCACTGAAAATTCCGCCGCTCATTTTTGAACTGCCTTCGGTTCTGTCGGTAAAAATTATCGGAACTTCCGTAATTTTATAACCGAAAATAAGTGAACGATATTTCATTTCAATTTGAAAGCCGTAACCTTTCATACGAATATCATCAATACCGATATTTTCAAGAACTTCTCTTTTGTAACACACAAATCCGGCGGTAGTATCTTTAACTTTCATCCCTAAAATTGTTCTGACATACATTGAGGCATAATACGACATCAAAATTCTGCCCAAAGGCCAATTTACCACACTGATACCTTTGATATAACGAGACCCTACCGACACATCGGCACCTTTATTTTTGCAGGCATCGTATAAATTAATTAAATCATGCGGCGGATGTGAAAAATCGGCATCCATTTCAAATACAAAATCGTATTTTTTATCAACAGCCCAATGAAATCCGGCAATATAAGCCGTTCCCAAACCGAGTTTTCCTTCTCGTTCGAGTATAAATAATTTATCGGAAAATTCGTTTTGTAAATTCTTAACAATTTTTGCCGTTCCGTCGGGCGAACCGTCGTCAACAATTAAAATATGAAATTCTTTTTCAAAAGAAAAAACCTTGTGAATAATGTTTTCGATATTTTCTTTTTCGTTGTATGTCGGAATAATTACAATGCTGTCAGACACAATATCAGTTTTTCGGTTTTAAAATTTCAACTTATCAAAAGTATCTTTTTTCTTTAAAAAATAGTTAAAAATTATACTTTTTTGATAAATTTCTTTATGGTTATTTTTGTTAATTTGCAGATTATCACGTTGTTTCCTAATTTTATTAATGTTTGAATAAAAAGCAAAATGAGCTTTTAAAACGGCAAAAAAGAAATTAAATTTTAAAGTCAGCAAATAAACCGTTGCGGAAAAACCGTCCAAAATTAGTCGAGAAAAGATAATGGGGAAAACTTTTTGTTTCGGCAAATTTTTTAGAAGCAAAAACAGATTATTTCGATAATTTAAAAATATTTTGTGCGGATTATTATTCGGCAAAGTTCCGCCTCCTACATGATACACAGTACTTTGCGGATTTACAACAATTCTGTATCCGGCATTTTTAAACCGCCAGCACAAATCTATTTCTTCCATGTGGGCAAAAAAATCCTTATCCAAACCGCCGAATTGTTTGTATAAATCGGCTCTTACAAACATTGCCGCACCGCTTGCCCAAAAAATATCTCTTACGGTATCGTATTGCCCCTTGTCTTCTTCTGTTTTGTCTAAAATTCTGCCCCGACAAAACGGGTAGCCGAATTTGTCGATAAAACCGCCCGAAGCACCGGCATATTCAAATTTTGATTTATCGTGAAAAGATAAAATTTTCGGCATTGCGGCTGCAATTATCTTGTCGCCGTCCATCATTTCAATAATCGGATTAAGCCAATTTTCGCTTACTTCAACATCCGAGTTTAATAATACAAAATACCTTGCCTCAATTTGTTGCAACGCCTTATTATAACCGCCTGTAAATCCGTAATTTTTATCGAATAAAATTAATTTTATTTCCGGAAAATTTTCTTTAACAAACAAAACCGAATTATCGGTTGAGCCGTTATCGGCAACAATAATTTTATTTTCTTCGCCTCCGGAACACTTGCTGACGGAAGGTAAAAATTGCTTTAAAAATTTTTCTCCGTTCCAATTTAAAATTACTATGGCTGTTTTTATTTTCATATTTATTATTCTGATATTTTTAATTTTAAACGATTACCGTTAAACAAAGGAGGAAAATTTTTTTGAATTAAAGAAATATAATAATGATAATATCCGGTAGGTATATCTTTGACTTGTATTCCGGATTTTAATATTATTTTGGATTTTTGTTTAATAAATTCAGGCAATTTTGTATCAATATGAAATGTACCGATATATTTTGTTTCGGAATAGATTACAAAAACAAATTCGGTATTTTTATTTAACGTTATTGCATACGGATAAGGATTTTTAACAATTAAATTAAACATACAAATTTTATTGTTTTTTAATTCGGAAATTACGGGTTCTGTTGATATTTCTAATTTTTCAGCCGTTATATAATTTTCTGTAATATTATAAAAAACAGTATCTCCTGCCGGAAACACCGAGAAATTCGTATGATTTAAATTCCCGTTTGAAACAACAAATACCTTTTTATTATTAAAGTTTTCTTCGATATTCCACAGATTATATTGGTTTTTTCTGTACCAAACAGAATTAGAAGAAAAAGTTTTTTCTCCGGTATAAAATTCAAACAATGAAGCACCGGAATATGAGTCTTTGAAAATTACGGGTAATCCTTTCGCCTTATTTTTTATAAACAACATTTTTTTTTCATTTGAAAAACCTGTTTTATGCGGGAATATATTGAACAGTAAAATTAATCTTGCAGTTATTATAAAAAAAACACTTATGAAAGAAAAAAATATCACATATTTACGGTTTATATTTTTATGCAAAACATTGTAAAATAACAATATTACGAAAGAAATTGCCGAAACACTTATCCAATGCGGTTCTACATGTCCTCTTACGGCAGATAGTCCGAAAAATATGATAAAAACTAAAAATAAAGTTGTGAATAACCTTTTTGAACTGAAATCCGCAGAAGTGTTTTTATTTTTAAATATAAAAAGGAATACGAGAAAAGGATTTAATATTAAAATCGTATTTAAAATATATTCATAAATATCTTTAATTCGGAAATTATTGTTTCTTTCAATTAAATGATATTTAAAAGACGGAAAATCATTATTTATTTGCCAAAAAATATGCGGAAAATATAATAAAGCAGAAAATATTCCTGCAACCCATAAATACTTATTTTTAAGCAATTTATAATTTGATAATAGAGATGAAAAAATAACAAGAAATCCATGATATTTTGAATATAAAAGTAAAGAAGCGGAAAAACCGAGCAATAATCCGTTTTTAAAAGTAGTTTTTTCTGAAAATTTAATAAAAATATGCAAATAAATAATTGAAAAAAACAGCAAAGGAACATCCGGAACCGCTACAAATCCGAAAATATTAAATACCGGTACAGAAATATAAATTAAAAAAAAATACAAAATATTTTTTGATGTATTTTTTTCTTTGTATTCAATAAAATCCCATACAAAAAAAATTGAAAAAAATGACAATAATACCGTTATCAGTCTAACACCGAGTTCATTGTGTATTAAAAAATATCCTATCTTAATAAATAATGCCGTAACAGGAGGATGGTCAAAGTAGCCCCATGCCAAATCTTTACTGTACATCCAATAATATGCTTCGTCTCCCGAAAGGTTCGTAAAAGCAGCTTGAATGATATTAATTATCAAAAACAGTAAGGCAAATAATAAAAGATTTTTGGGATATTTTTTATAAATTTTCATTCAAAAAAACTTTACTGATAAAATATTTATAATTATCGGTATTGTATCTATAAAATCATCGTATCAAAAAAATAGAACATGTATACTGTAATTTATTGATTTAGCAATTGATACAATTTACAAATAAACACAAATTATATTTTATCACTTATCGACTGTTTTTTTATACAAATTAAACATTTTTAAATCTAAATTTATTTTTTTGTATAATGTATCTTTCAATTGCTTATTTCCGGTCAAAAAATAATTACATTTGATATTTTTTGAAATGCTTATCTTTCCGTATCGTTGAAGATAGGCAAATAATGCCCATTCTTGCCGCATATTTTTACAAATATAAATTTTACCGGCTTCGGGAACTTTTGTTGTTAACATACGTACGTCGGAAATTGTATCAAAATCTCGTCCCGTTCTGTTTGCAAATATAAAAATCATTACAAAACTTAAAACGAATAATCCGATTGTCAGTGATTTAAATATTTTTTTTTGAAAAAATTGCAAAATTTTCGGAAATTTACGGAGTAAATCATTCAAAATAAAAGCAAAAGAAACAGCCAAAAAAGGCAAAGCCGGAACAATGTAAAAACTTCTTTGTTTCATACTTATCATCATCGGCAAAACACCCGAAAGTGCCGTAAGAAAGAAAAATAAAGCATAGCGGCGTGTTTCCGGTTTAATGTTTATGTTTATTTTTTTAATTTTTGAAATAATAATAAAAAGCAAAATAAGAACCGAAGGTATTATCATTTCGTTAAGCATACCGCCGATAATGTAAAACCGACTGTTTACGGTTTTTGCATTTTTTATGCTTCCGAGAATTTGTTCGTTGAAATAGTTTTTGAAAAAGAATACGGCATCTTTTGAGAAATAAAAAATTAATAAAAGAGGCAAAACGGTAAAAAATATTAATAAAAACGTATCCGCAAACATTCTTTTTAAGTTTGTTTTACGAAAAATAAGTCCGTACCATAAAGGAGCCGACCAAATAAAAAGTGCCGTAAAACCTTTGCTCATAAAACCCGCAAAAAGGAATATTCCGGAAAGAAAAAGCATTAAAAATCGTTTGTTTTTTAAACTTTTCAGAAAAAACAAAAAAGCTGACAACACAAAAACACTTACCGTATTTTCCAGCATATTATTTGAAAACGACCAATTTACAAGCGGAAATAATAAAAATACGAATAAAGTTAAAATTGCCGGCTTTTCTTTTTGTTTTATGTTAAGATTTTTTACCACGAAAAAAAGTAAAATAATTGTTACGATACCGGTTAAAAACGAATATATGCGTTCGGCATACATCGTGTCTCCGAAAATTTTAAAACTTACGGAATTCAGCCAAAAAGCCAAAGGCGGATGCCCGGAAAAAGGATTCATAAGAGTTTCGGAAAATTTCAGATGCCAAAAAGTTCCGTATCCTTCCGCTGAATTTCTCGAAATATCGGCATAAATTATTCCGTCCGTAAACATTCCGTCTGTCCACAATGCAGGTGCCGTAATAATCGTAAAAACGGAGATTATAAACAACAGCGGATGTATTTGTTTAAAATTGAGTCTCATAAGTATTTACAAATTCTTGTAATTTCAGGAAAATAACAGCTCGTGTTTTTCTGTATTCCTGCAAAATTTCTTCTTCCGCCCCTTCGACTTCAAAAGGGTCGCTTATTTTAAAATGCAATCTGTTTTTTGAATTTATGAAATGAGAATTATTTTCGGCACTTTCGGAAAAGCTGATTAAAAAATCAAAACTTTCGGTTTTAAATTTTCGGATATTTTTCGGGTATTGTTCGGATATATCAATATTTTTTTCGTTCATTACCGCAACGGCATAAGAGCTTATCGTTTTTTCGGGCTTTATACCTGCCGAAAAAATGTTTGCCGCCGGCATCAGTGTTTTTAAAATACCTTCAGCCATTTGGCTTCGGCACGAATTACCCGTACAAGCAACAAGAATCTTCATAATTGCAAAGATATTTTTTTTATTTAAAAATAAACACGTAATTATGCAAAGTAAAACTTAATAAAAATGAAAAAAATTTTAATTATTAACGGACATCCGAGAAAAGACAGTTTTAACGATTTATTATCCGAAACCTACGGAAAATTTGCCGAAAAATCCGGAGCAGAAGTTAATGTTTTGTATGTCAGAGATTTGCAATTTGACGCTTTTCAAACACAATTTAAAGATTACGAAGCCCCCGCAGATATTATGAAGGCAAGAAAACAGATAAAAGAAGCCGAGCATATTGTTTGGGTTTATCCGATTTGGTGGTATTCTATGCCGGCATTGCTGAAAGCATTTATCGAACAAACATTTATGTCGGGTTTTGCTTTTCAATATTTAAAATCAGAAAAAGTTTTGAAATGGGATAAATTCCTTACGGGAAAAACAACATCTATAATATCCACCATGGATGCTCCGCCCTTATACTATAACGTTTTTATAAAAAATCCGGGCGGAAGGTTTTTAAAAGCAAGTATGGATTTTTGCGGTATA
>CAZCPV010000098.1:4115-10253 GCA_964500765.1 uncultured Draconibacterium sp. | reverse complement strand
TAAAGAATTAGCAGATATTCTTAAAGATGAATACGGAATTGAGCCCGCAGCCGCTCCTGTAGCTGTAGCTGCTGCAGCCGGCAGTGCTGACGGCGGTGCTGCCGAAGAAAAAACATCTTTTGATGTAATTCTTAAATCTGCAGGTGCTGCTAAACTAAAAGTGGTAAAAAAAGTTAAAGAATTAACAAGCGCAGGTTTAAAAGAAGCTAAAGAAATAGTTGACAGCGCTCCTTCTACTATAAAAGAAGGTGTTACAAAAGAAGAAGCCGAAGCTTTAAAAACAGAATTAGAAGCTGAAGGTGCTGAAGTAGAACTGAAATAATTTTATTTTTCAGTTTTGTAGGGTTTAGAGTTAATGAATTTTAACTCTAAACCTTTTATTGTAATTAATAAACAATTATTAAATCTTTATTGCTGATGACGTCTTCCAACCAAAGAATAAACTTTGCTTCAACCGGTCAAAGCCTTGATTACCCCGATTTTCTTGAAATTCAATTAAAGTCATTTCAAGAATTTTTTCAATTAAATTCAACCTACGAAGAACGAAAATCCGAAGGTCTTTATAAAGTTTTTACCGATAATTTTCCGATTACGGATACAAGAAATAATTTCGTACTTGAATTTTTGGATTATACTTTAGATCCTCCCAGATATTCAATTGATGAATGTTTGGAAAGAGGATTATCTTACAGTTTACCTTTCAGAGCTAAATTGAAACTTTATTGTACCGATCCGGAACACGAGGATTTTGATACCGTTATTCAAGACGTGTATCTTGATCAAATTCCGTATATGACCCCTAAAGGAACATTCATTATAAACGGTGCCGAACGTGCCATTGTTTCTCAATTGCATCGTTCTCCTGGTGTGTTTTTCAGTCAAAGTTTACATGCAAACGGTACAAAACTGTATTCTGCCAGAATTATTCCTTTTAAAGGTTCTTGGATAGAATTTGCTACCGATATAAACAATGTTATGCATGCTTATATCGACCGAAAGAAAAAATTACCCGTAACTACACTTTTAAGAGCAATCGGGTACGAAAGTGATAAAGAGATTTTAGAAATCTTTGATCTTGCCGATGAAATTAAAGTAACAAAAACAGCATTAAAAAATGCCGTAGGTAAAAAGTTAGCAGCAAGAGTCCTTAAATCATGGATTGAAGATTTTGTTGATGAAGATACCGGCGAAGTTGTTTCTATTGAAAGAAACGAAGTTATTATCGATCGTGAAACGGTTCTTGAAGAAGAACATGTAGAACAAATTATTGATTCGGGAGCAAAAACAATCTTATTACACAAAGAATCATCAAGCCCGATAGATTACGCACTGATATACAGTACGCTGCAAAAAGATCCCTGTAATTCCGAAAAAGAAGCTGTTCTTTATATTTACAGACAGTTAAGAAGTGCTGAGCCGCCGGACGAATCAACAGCTCGTGAAGTTATTGACAATTTGTTTTTTTCCGATAAAAGATATGATTTGGGAAGTGTCGGAAGATATAAAATGAATAAAAAACTGGGACTTAATATACCGGAAGAAACCAGAATTCTTACGAAAGAAGATATTACCGAAATTATCAAATATTTAATTGAGTTAATTAATTCAAAAATTGATGTTGATGATATTGACCATTTAAGTAACAGAAGAGTAAGAACCGTCGGAGAACAATTAGCAAATCAATTCGGCGTAGGATTAGCCAGAATGGCAAGAACTATTCGTGAACGTATGAATGTGCGTGATAATGAGGTTTTTACGCCAATCGATTTGATTAATGCCAAAACATTATCCTCAGTTATTAATTCTTTCTTCGGAACCAACCAATTATCTCAGTTTTTGGATCAAACAAATCCTTTGGCTGAAATGACTCATAAAAGAAGAATGTCAGCTTTGGGACCCGGCGGTTTATCAAGAGAACGAGCCGGTTTTGAAGTTCGTGATGTTCACTATACGCATTACGGAAGATTATGCCCGATTGAAACTCCAGAGGGACCGAATATCGGTTTGATTTCTTCTTTATGTGTTTATGCAAAAATCAACGATTTAGGATTTATTGAAACACCTTACAGAAAAGTTGTAACGGGAAAAATTGATATTACGGATAAAGGTGTCGTTTATTTAAGTGCAGAAGAAGAAGATAATAAAATTATAGGACAGGCAAATTCAAATTTTGATGAAAACGGTAATCTCTTAGCCGAAAGAATTAAGGCACGTTCACAAGGTGATTTTCCGTATATCGAAAAAGAAAAACTCGACTATATGGACGTTGCTCCTAATCAAATTGCCTCTATTGCCGCCTCTTTAATTCCGTTCTTGGAACATAACGATGCAAACAGAGCTTTGATGGGATCTAACATGATGCGTCAGGCAGTACCTTTAATTACTTGCGATGCACCTATTGTGGGAACAGGTATTGAACCTATTATTGTTCGAGACGGCAGAAATCAAATCTTTTCCGAAGGCGAAGGTATTGTAGAATATGTTGATGCGGATGAAATTGTTATAAGATATGCACGTTCGGAAGATGAAAAATTTGTAAGTTTTGAAGACGATACGGTAAGATATAAATTACCGAAATTCAGAAAAACAAATCAAAATACAACCGTTAATTTAATCCCTGTTGTTCGTAAAGGAGATAAAGTAACAAAAGGACAGATATTAACCGACGGATACTCAACAGATGATGCTGAATTAGCTCTGGGGAAAAATCTTAAGGTGGCTTTTATGCCTTGGAAAGGATATAATTTTGAAGATGCAATTGTTATTTCTCAAAGAGTTGTCAGAGAAGACATTTTTACTTCAATACATGTCGAAGAACATGTTCTTCAAGTGCGTGATACTAAGCGAGGTATGGAAGAATTGACACCCGATATTCCTAACGTTAGCGAAGAAGCAACCAGACAATTGGATGAAAACGGTATGATAAGAATCGGAGCTCATGTTAATCCCGGCGATATCTTAATCGGTAAAATTACCCCGAAAGGCGAATCCGATCCTTCTCCGGAAGAAAAATTATTACGAGCAATTTTCGGTGATAAAGCCGGTGACGTAAAAGATGCTTCTTTAAAAGCTTCACCTTCATTGAAAGGTGTTGTGATTGATAAAAAGCTTTTTTCTCGTTCAATGAAAAACAAAAAAACTAAAAATGCGGAAAAACCGCTTATAGAAAAAGTTGAATTTGAACAAGAAAGAGAACTTACACAACTTTATGATAAACTTGTTGATAAATTATTTGTTCTCGTAAACGGTAAAATTTCTCAAGGTGTATTTGACTTTCTTAATATTGAAATTATTCCTAAAGGAAAGAAATTCATATTAAAAAAATTAAAAGAAATTGATTATATTGCTGTTAATCCGGTTAATTGGACAAATGAAGATAATACAAATAAATTAATTGAAAGATTACTGCATAATTATACAATTAAATTTAAACAAATACAAGGAAAATACAGACGCAAAAAATATAGTATTACGGTAGGAGATGAGTTGCCGATAGGAATTTTACAATTAGCAAAAGTATATATTGCTAAAAAACGTAAAATTAAAGTCGGTGATAAAATGGCGGGTCGCCACGGAAATAAAGGTATTGTTGCAAGAATAGTCAGAGATGAAGATATGCCTTTCTTAGAAGACGGAACACCGGTAGATATTGTATTAAATCCTTTGGGTGTGCCTTCTCGTATGAATTTAGGTCAAATTTACGAAACCGTTCTCGGTTGGGCAGGAATGAAACTCGGGGTTAAGTTTTTTACACCTATTTTTGATGGTGCTTCTTTAGACGATATCAACGAATATACAGATAAAGCAGGAGTTCCGAGATACGGAAGAACCTATTTATACGACGGCGGTACAGGAAAAAAATTCCATCAACCGGCAACCGTAGGCGTAATTTATATGCTGAAATTAGGACATATGGTGGATGATAAAATGCATGCTCGTTCTATCGGACCGTATTCATTAATAACACAGCAACCGCTCGGCGGAAAAGCTCAATTCGGAGGACAGCGTTTCGGTGAAATGGAAGTTTGGGCTCTGGAAGCATACGGTGCCGCAAATATTTTGCAAGAAATGTTAACAATAAAATCGGATGATGTTGTGGGAAGAGCAAAAGCATACGAAGCAATTGTTAAAGGAAAAACCTTACCGAAACCGGGTGTTCCTGAGTCGTTTAAGGTTATATTACATGAACTCAGGGGCTTAGGTTTGCATATTGGATTAGAATAAATTTATGCAAATTAAAAATTAGTTTATCTTATTACATTTTTTAAAATCAAAATATGGCTTTCAGACAAAAAAATAATACTGATAATGATTTTTCAAAAGTTGTCATTAGTTTAGCTTCTCCGGAAGAAATTTTAGAACGTTCTTTCGGCGAAGTTTTAAAACCTGAAACAATTAATTATCGAACCTATAAACCGGAGCGTGACGGATTGTTCTGTGAACGAATTTTCGGTCCCGTAAAAGATTATGAATGTCATTGCGGTAAATATAAAAGAATTCGTTATAAAGGAATTGTTTGTGACAGATGCGGTGTTGAGGTTACCGAGAAAAAGGTCAGAAGAGAAAGAACCGGACATATAGCATTAGTTGTTCCTGTTGTTCATCTTTGGTATTTTCGTTCGCTCCCAAATAAATTGGGCTACTTATTAGGGATTCCGACAAAAAAACTGAATTCTATTATTTATTATGAA
This sequence comes from uncultured Draconibacterium sp., assembly GCA_964500765.1. Lineage (GTDB taxonomy): Bacteria > Bacteroidota > Bacteroidia > Bacteroidales > JAADGE01 > JAADGE01. The sequence goes on along the minus strand of CAZCPV010000098.1, from coordinate 5,562 downwards.
AAATATGTCGTTGTTCAACCCGGTATAAAACAAGAAGACGGTGTTAATTTCATGGATTTTCTTTCGGAAGAAGAATATATTGAAATAACAGAATCATTGCCTAAAGATAATTATTTGCTTCCGGATGAAGACCCGAATAAATTTATAGCTCTTATGGGAGCCGAAGCAATTGAAAAGTTATTAAGTAAAATTAATTTACAAGAATTAGCAAAAGAATTGAGAGTTGCTGCCAATACGGAAACATCTCAACAAAGAAAAAGTCAGGCACTTAAAAGATTGAACGTTGTTAATGCCCTTAATGCATCAAAAAATATAAATAAACCGGAATGGATGATTGTTAAAGTCCTACCGGTAATTCCTCCGGAACTAAGACCTTTAGTGCCGCTTGACGGAGGTCGATTTGCAACTTCCGACTTAAATGATTTATATCGCAGAGTTATTATCAGAAATAATCGATTAAAAAGATTAATTGAAATAAAAGCTCCTGAAGTTATTTTGAGAAACGAAAAGAGAATGCTTCAGGAAGCCGTGGATTCTTTATTTGATAATTCCAGAAAATCAAGTGCTGTTACAACGGAAGCAAACAGACCGTTGAAATCATTAAGCGACAGTTTAAAAGGAAAACAAGGACGTTTCAGACAAAATCTTCTCGGTAAACGGGTTGATTATTCCGCACGTTCGGTCATTGTTGTAGGACCCGAACTGAAACTTCATGAATGCGGTATCCCGAAAGAAATGGCTGCTGAACTGTATAAACCTTTTATTATAAGAAAATTAATCGAAAGAGGTATTGTAAAAACCGTTAAATCTGCTAAGAAAATCGTTGACAGAAGAGATGCCGTAGTTTGGGATATTCTTGAAAATGTATTAAAAGGTCATCCTATATTGCTAAATCGTGCTCCTACACTGCATAAACTCGGTATTCAGGCATTTCAGCCGAAACTTATAGAAGGAAAAGCTATTCAGTTGCATCCCTTGGTATGTACCGGTTTTAACGCCGATTTTGACGGTGATCAAATGGCAGTTCATTTACCGCTCGGAAATGAAGCTGTTTTGGAAGCACAAGTTTTGATGTTGGCATCACATAATATCTTAAATCCTGCTAACGGTGCACCGGTTACGGTTCCGTCGCAAGATATGGTTCTGGGATTATATTATATCACAAAAGCAAAAAAATCAACAGAAAAAAATAAAATCAAAGGGGAAGGGTTAACTTTCTATTCACCCGAAGAAGTTATTATTGCTCTTAATGAAGATGCTGTTGATATGCATGCCGAAATAAAAGTTTTGATTAATGACGAGATAATTGAAACAACGGTAGGACGTGTTATTTTTAATAAATATGTTCCGGATGAGGTAGGTTTTATTAATGAAGTTTTAACCAAGAAATCCCTAAGAACAATTATCGGAAAAATTTTAAAAGTTTGCGGTACCACAAAAACAGCAA
>CAZCPV010000098.1:0-4015 GCA_964500765.1 uncultured Draconibacterium sp. | reverse complement strand
CTAAGAACAATTATCGGAAAAATTTTAAAAGTTTGCGGTACCACAAAAACAGCAAAATTTCTCGATGATATTAAAAATTTGGGCTACCGTATGGCATTTGAAGGCGGTTTATCATTTAATCTTGATGATGTTATTGTTCCCGAAATTAAACAAGAACTCGTAGAAGAGGGCTATCGTCAAGTTGAAGAAGTTATGAACAACTTCAATATGGGATTTATTGCAAATAATGAACGTTATAACCAAATAATTGATATTTGGACACATACAAATGCACGTTTGACACAACAAGTAATGAATACCATCAGTAAAGATAAAGACGGTTTTAACTCTGTTTATATGATGTTGGATTCCGGTGCTCGGGGATCCAGAGAACAAATTCGTCAGTTATCCGGAATGAGGGGCTTGATGGCAAAACCGCAAAAATCAGGTGCTACTACAGGACAAATTATTGAAAACCCTATTTTATCCAACTTTAAAGAAGGATTGTCTGTTTTGGAATATTTTGTTTCTACACACGGTGCTCGTAAAGGTTTGGCTGATACGGCTTTAAAAACAGCTGATGCGGGATATTTGACACGACGACTCGTTGATGTTGCTCAAGATGTTGTAATTACGGAAGAAGATTGCGGTACTTTAAGGGGCTTGGAAGCTTCAACAATAATGAATAAAGATGATGTTGTTGAAACTTTATACGACCGTATTCTCGGACGAACAACTGTTCATAATATTTATCATCCGAATGATAATCATTTAATTGTTGCTGCCGGTGAAGAAATTACCGAAGAAATTGCACAAGAAATTGAAGATTCTCCTATTGAAACGGTTGAAATTCGTTCGGTATTAACCTGCGAAACCAGACAAGGTGTTTGTGCAAAATGCTACGGACGTAACTTATCTTCCGGCAGAATGGTGGAAAAAGGGGAAGCAATCGGTGTTATTGCAGCACAATCAATAGGAGAACCCGGAACACAGTTAACGCTGAGAACATTCCACGTAGGAGGGGTTGCCGGAGGTGCAGTATCCGAAAACAGTATCACTGCCAAATATGACGGTATTTGTGAATTTGAAGAATTAAGAACTGTAGAAGCTGAGAAAAACGGTGAGAAATATAATATCGTAGTAAGCAGAATGACCGAAATGAAAGTTTTTGATAAAAATACCGGAATTCAACTTACTGCTTATTCAATACCCTATGGTTCAAAATTAAACGTAAAACCCGGCGAAATAAAAAAAGGAACCTTAATTTGCGAATGGGATCCGTTCAATGCCTTAATTATCTCCGAATTTTCCGGAACGGTTGAATTAAGAAACCTGAAAGAAGGTATTACGTATAAAATCGAAAAAGACGAACAAACGAACTTTATCGAAAAAGTTATCATTGAAACCAAAGATAAACGTAAAAATCCGGAAGTTGCAATAATAGATAAAGACGGAAAAGAATTGACTGTTTATAATTTACCTGCAGGAGCTCATTTATCGGTTGAAGACGGAGATAAAATTAAACAAGGAGATACCATCTCAAAAATTCCGAGAACAGCAGGTAAAGCCGGCGATATCACGGGAGGTCTTCCCAGAGTTACCGAACTCGTGGAAGCAAGAAATCCTTCAAATCCCGCAACTGTTGCTGAAATTGACGGTATTATTTCTTTCGATAAAATTAAAAGAGGTAAAAAAGGTGTGGTTATTACATCAAAAACCGGAGAAACGAAAAAATATTATATTTCTTTATCGAAACAAATTTTGGTTCAACCGGGTGATTTCGTAAAAGCAGGAACACCTTTATCCGACGGTGCCATTACACCTGATGATATTCTCGATATTAAAGGAGCTACAAAAGTTCAAGAACATATCGTTAATGAAGTACAGGAAGTTTATCGTTTGCAAGGTGTGAAAATTAATGACAAACATTTTGAAGTTATCGTTCGTCAGATGATGAAAAAAGTTGAGATTGAAGATACCGGCGATACCATCTTCCGTGAAAAAGAAATTGTTGATAAATGGGATTTTATTGATGAAAACGACAATATTTACGGAATGAAAGTCATTGAAGATAACGGAGATTCTCAGAATTATAAAGTCGGTGAAATCATTTCCAACAGAAAATTAAGAAACGAAAATTCAATGTTGAAACGAAAAGATTTGAAACAAATGACAGCCCGAGATGCCGTTCAGGCAACTTCAAGGCCTGTATTACAGGGAATTACCAAAGCTTCGCTCGGAACAAAAAGTTTCTTGTCTTCGGCATCATTTCAAGAAACAACAAAAGTTCTTAATATGGCGGCAATATCCGGAAAGGTCGATTATTTAAGAGGCCTGAAAGAAAATGTTATTGTAGGGCATAAAATTCCGGCAGGAACGGGAATGCGTGAATATGAAAAGTTAATTGTCGGGTCAAAAGAAGAATTAGAGAAATTGAATGAAGAAAAAAATGCCTGATTCTATTGACGAAGTCGTAAAAAAGATTCAAAAATTTTGAATAATATAAAAAGGTCAGGTCTAAGGATTTGACCTTTTTCATAAATCTTAAAATAAAATAATCATGGAAAATAAAGAAAATAAAGGAAATTTGAATATAGAATTGTCCGAAGAAACAGCACAAGGTATTTATTCAAATCTTGCCGTAATTTCACATTCGGGTTCGGAATTTATTGTTGATTTTGTCAGAATGATGCCGGGCATACCGAAAGCACCGGTAAAATCTCGCATAATTATGACACCCGATAATGCCAAAAGGTTGCTGAGAGCATTGGGCGATAATATCAGAAAATACGAACAAACTTTCGGGGAAATAAAAGAACAAAAAGGACCGCAAATTCCTATGAATTTCGGCGGACCTACGGCAAAAGCATAAAGCTACAAATGCTTTATAACGGCATCGGCAAGCAAATCGGCTGCCGGCGGATAAAATCGAAACCATAATTCGGGTTCGATAAGTTCCAATTCGCCGACTGCCGGCTTGTCTTCATTGTCTCTGATAATATCTACACGTGCATACACGGGCGAAGGGTTTACCGCAGAAACAACGCTTTCCGCAAACTTTATTTCTTCTTCAGTTGCTTCGTAGGCATAAACCTTTCCGCCGAAATCGTCCTGAACTCTGAAATCACCTTTTTTGCCTTTTTTCAGTACGGCATGACTGAACTTTCCGTCAAAAATCATAAATGCAAGTTCACCTTTTTCATAAATATTTCGCTGAAATTCCTGCAGCATCATATCTTCTTCCGAAATTAATTTCCGGTATATTTCTTCATATTCGCTGATATTATTCTCGGAAAGTTTATACGTATGCCTTCCTGCACCCGATATACACGGCTTCAAAACACTCTCTTTTAAATCAAATTCTTTATGAAGTTCCGCAAGTGTACGTTTATCTCCTTTGTCTGTAAAATATGTTTTCGGAATATTTATTCCCTTGTCGGAAAGCTCTTTAAGGTAATGTTTATCAATGTTTTGAAAAATAAGCTCCGGCGGATTTATCAGTTTTGTTTTTGTTTTAACCTTGTTGAGCCACTCCGAAAATTCTTTAAAACGATGAAAATAGTCCCATATAGTTCTGAAAAGGGCAATTTTTGTTTCCGAAAAATCAAAATCGGGATTATCCCAATACGTTCGGATAACATTCAGTCCTTTTTTTTCTAATGCTTTCACAACATAAGCATCTTCCTGTATCGCTTGTTTTGCATACCAATCCGGATTTTTCGGCTCAAAAAAATCTTTCTTGGTAAGTACGGCTGCATCGTATTTTTTCATTTTGCAAATAAAATATTTTTTTGAGAATATTATATTATTGTCCTTAAAAAATATAAAAAAACGGGTTAAAATTCTGTAAGCCGTCTTTCCGAAGACGACATTATTTAAAACGGTATTTCTGTGCAATGAAAACTTCTGTTACATTGTTTCTTAAACTGCAATATGGCAAAATAAAAATACAAACAAAAAACATAGATAGGTAATTTTTTATATATTTGTTAAAATTTTTAAATCCTATACTATGAATATTAAAATACCGATTTTT
>CAZCPV010000097.1:0-10317 GCA_964500765.1 uncultured Draconibacterium sp. | reverse complement strand
TCAACATGTTTCAAATATTTATCAAAAGCTTTGTCTTTCGTATATTTCATATCGGCAGACGAGAAATAATCATCCGCAATCAATATGGTTGAGAAAAATTGATCTTTGTAAGCAATCCATTCAACTCTTGTATCTGCTGTTTCTTCTTTTTCATCGGATGTTTCAGTTAAATATTTAACTTCATCTTCATAAAAACGGTAATAAATCGTAGCGTTTTGATTTTCCCATTTTGCTCCTTTTTCTTGTCTTTTAATTTTTGATTTCCACAAAAAGTCCAAATAACTTGAATTTGAAGCCAAATCATTATCTAAATTATGAAATTCAATATCGTATTTCATTAAATAGCTGTCGGGGTCTAAGCTGTATATATAATCAATGTATTTACCCTCTCCGGCATTTAATCTTAAAGTAACGGTTTTTTTATCTTTACTTGCATCATAAATCGAATCGCCTCCGGTATTTACAAAATACAAATCGGCTGTTGAAATGTCTTTATTATTTGAATAAAATTTCAGTGCAAATTGATTATCATTATTGTCAAATAATACTAAAGGTTTATTCCACGGTTTATCACCTCCGGCTTTAAATTCTTTTAATTCGGCATAATAGGGATAGCCGCCTTTTGTTGAAAATTTTATTTTAATTTTATTATTTTCAAGCGTAATAAATTTTTCATTGCCTATTGATGAATTTGAAAAAATGCCTAAACTTGATTTCAATTTTTCAATTTTACTGCTGTCGGAATGCAAAGAATCAACGGTTTCAACTTTATTAACAATTAATGCTTTCGCAACAGAGTCCTGAACTTTAGCAAGAGAATCTTTTATTTGTTGCTCAACTAAAACTTTCTTCAAAGAATCTTGTTCTCTTTGTCTTTTTGCAATTTCTTCTTTTGAAGGTTGGTTATAAATACCGTAACCGATAAGCAAAGCAACGATAATTATAATTCCGAATATTTGATTTTTATCCATCTGTTTTTTTTGTTTATTTTTTACACGCTTTTAAAAAAGATATAAATACGGGATGCGGTTTTAATACCGTACTTTTATATTCCGGATGAAACTGAACGCCGGTAAACCATTTATGCTCGGGAATTTCAAAAATTTCAACCAAATCCGAATCCGGATTAATTCCGGTTGCTTTCATACCGGCATCTTCAAATTGCTTAAAATATTTGTTGTTAAATTCATAGCGGTGTCGATGTCGTTCTTTAATTTCCGCTTTTCCGTATTCTTTATACAGTTTTGATTCTTTGTTTACTATACAGTCGTAAGCACCGAGTCGCATGGTTCCGCCGAGATTTATAACGCTTTTTTGTTCTTCCATTAAATCAATAACCGGGAAAGGTGTGTTAGGGTGCATTTCAGCAGAATTTGCCTCTTTCATATTCAGCACATTTCGTGCAAATTCAATTACGGCACATTGCAAGCCCAAGCAAATTCCCAAAAACGGAATATTATTTTCTCGTACAAATTTTATGGCATCTATTTTGCCTTCAATGCCTCTGTGCCCGAAACCGGGAGCAACCAAAACACCGTCAAACGATTTTAATGTTTGTTCTGCATTGTCTTTATTCAATTTTTCGGAATGAATAAAATGAATCTCCGGTTTGTAATTAAGGTGTGCTCCGGCATGTATAATTGCCTCATTAATAGATTTATACGCATCAGGCAACTCTACATATTTTCCGACAAGAGCAATTTTAACTTTCTTTTCGGCAAATTTAATTTTATCAACAATTGAACGCCATTTTTTTAAATCGGGTGTTTTTTTAACAGCCAAACTGAATTTTTTCAAAACAACTTCGTCCAATTTTTCTTTCTGCATCAATAAAGGCACTTCGTAAATTGTACTTACGTCAACCGATTCGATAACGGCATTCATGCTGACATTACAAAATTTAGCAACTTTTTCTCTGACGGCAAAAGTTAAAGGATGTTCCGACCGCAATACAATAATATCCGGTTGTACGCCGCTTTCCAACATTAATTTTACGGAATGTTGTGTCGGCTTGGTTTTAAGTTCCTTTGATGCAGAAAGATACGGGACTAATGTTAGATGGATAACAACCACCCTGTTTTCAAGTTCCCATTTCAGTTGCCGAATTGCTTCAATATAGGGATAGGATTCGATATCGCCGACCGTACCGCCGATTTCCGTTAATACAAAATCATAATTTTGTTTTCCCAGCAGTTTAATGCGTCTTTTAATTTCATCGGTAATGTGCGGAATAATTTGAACCGTTTTTCCGAGATAATCGCCTTTTCGTTCTTTATCGATAACGGATTGATAGATTCTTCCGGTAGTAACATTATTTGCCTGCGATGTCGTAATGTCCGTAAAACGTTCGTAATGTCCCAAATCCAAATCGGTTTCGGCACCGTCGTTTGTTACGTAGCATTCGCCGTGTTCGTAGGGATTTAAAGTTCCCGGATCGATATTGATATACGGGTCTAACTTTTGAATGGTTACCGAATAGCCGCGCTCCTGCAGAAGTTTAGCCAGCGAGGAAGATATTATTCCTTTTCCCAACGAAGAAGTAACACCGCCTGTAATAAATATGTATTTGGTATTTTTCAAAAAGATATGTTTTACTTTTGTGATTTTTCTAATTCAATCATTTTTTTCTTTAAAGAAGCAAGTTTAGCTTTTGCACGTTCAATTTTATCCGTTACATTCTTCAATAAAGATTCTGATTTAGAAGAACTTGAGAAGAAACCGATATTATTTTCCCAAACTTTAATATCATCGGTAAGTTTATCAATTTGATTTTGAATTTTACCCATCTCTTTATTAATCAGAAAATCAGAATCGGGAGAATTTTTCAGTGCTTCAATATTTTCGGCAAATTTTATTTCTTCCAATTTTTCTCTGCTGATATTTAGTTTTTCGTATTGTGCATTAACGGCATTGTGAAACTTTTCATAAATCTCGTCTTTATGTTCAAAAGGCACATAACCGACGGCTATAAATTCGTTTTGAAATTCTTTCAATTGTTGCAAATTTTCATTTTGATTTTCCGAAAGCTCAAAATTTTCAATTTTTTCAATAATCTCTTGTTTTTTAATCAGATTTTCTTTCTCGTTTGCTTTTCTGTTTTTATAATATTCTTTTTTCCTGTCAAAAAACGTATTGCATGCTTTCCTGAAACGTTTCCAAATTTCATCGGATTTTTTCTTCGGTACGGGACCGATTTTTTTCCATTCTTCCTGAATGTGTTTATAAATATCGGCTGTTTTTACCCATTCGGTTGAATCTTGAAGACTTTCGGCACGATTACATAAATCTAATTTTTTTTGGTAATTGTCTTCCCTGTCTTTTTCGGTTTCTTCGTAATATTTTCGAATACGTTCAAAAAACAAATCACAGGCATTTTTAAATTGAGAATATATTTTATTATTATATTCTCTCGGAACATAACCGATTTTTTTCCAAAGTTTTTGTATTTCAATAACTTTGTCGGAAGCGTGTTTCCAGTCAATATGAGTTTCATATTCTTTATTTGCCAGTTCTTCGGCTTTTTCGACCAAAAATTGTTTCGACTCTAAGTTTTTTTCTTGCTGCACTTTTATTTCTTCAAGATATTGGCTGTAATTTTCATTTATTTTAATGGTCGCCGCCTGAAATCTTGACCAAAGTTCATCTCTTACTTCATTTGAAACAGCTCCTGTTTCTTTCCATTTTTTATGAAGTGTTTGAAGTTCTTTTTTAGCTCTGTTTGAATTGGTTTCTAAAAGTAATTGCTCGGCTTTTTCGCATAAAGAAATTTTTATTTCATAATTTTTCTTAAAATCCAAATCTCTGAGTTCTTTATTTACTTCTACATACTCATAAAATTTCTGAATGTTTTTATTGTATTCATCAAAAAGAGCTTTTACGTCATTTTTCGGAACCAAACCGATATCATTCCATTTTTTTTGCAGATTTTTGAACTTGTTGAAGGTTTTGGTAAACGATTCCGGTTTATTTACAAGTTCCTTAATTTCTTCTATAACTTGATATTTTAATTCAAGATTTTTCTTTTTTTCTTCGTTAAGTCGTATTTCGAACGTTTCTTTTTTATCCAAAAACCGTTGAAACAACTCTTTAAATTTAATTTCCGATTCGTCTTTAACAGGTTCAAAATCTTCTTCTTTCCCGCCGTCTTCAATAAATTTAATTTTCTTTTCTTCTGTTTCTTTCTCTACAATTTTATTAAAATACTCTTTTATTTTTCGAATTGATTTTTCAAAAGAAGTTTTATAATCTTCTTTTAAAAAACTGCTTAATTTTTCAATTAATTCTTCTTTGGAATTACCGGAATAATCTATGATATTATTTTCAGATTCATCAGGTGTTTCTTTAGTTTCAGCTGCTTTATCATCCGAAACGGTATTCTTTTCTTCTTCGGAAATTTCTTCCTGAGATTCGTCTTCCGGTTTATCAATATTCAATTCTTCAGATTCCGTAATTTCAATTTTACCTTCGGTAAGTTCCGGTTCTTTTTTATCATCGGAAGGCATTGTTGCTTCAACTTCTTCTACCTTAGAATTATTTTTTAATTCATTAATTTTTTGGTGAATTTTTTCAGCCGTTGACAATTCTTTTTTATCATCCGAAGATTCAGAATTGTTTTCATTCGGGTTAACAGGTTTTTCAGACATAAGGATATAATTTAATATAGATTTATTATTAAGAACATATTATTATTTCAATCTGCGAAAATAATATATTAACTGTAATTCATCAAAAAAAACATAAAAAATAAAGATTATTAAAATCGAGATAAAATGTTTTTAATAATAAAAGACTTTTTAGTATGAATTATTTTATATTTGCAAAAAAATTCAATCTTGTGAAAAAAGAAAAAATAAAAAGAAAATTATTTCAGGGAACATGGCAATATAAAGAAGGGTTTTTTATCGCTGCTTTGCTTATTTTATTAGGATTACTAATCGGATATTTTACAAAAAAACCGATAAATTTCCCTGAATTTCCGCTTAATTTGTCAATTTCGCTCAGCTACACTTTGCTTATTATTGTTTTATATATTTATGAAAGAGAAAATCGTATTATTAAATGGTTTTCGGGCATTCCGGCAGCAATTACTTCAACTGTACTTTTTACGATAACTTCTGCCCTGTTGGGGATTATTCCGCAAGTTGATCCGGGTATTATATTAAAAAATGATTTTTGGTTCGATATCGGGCTTAAACATCTTTCAACAAGCTGGCTGTTAGGATTTTCCTATTTATTCTTTTTAACTTCTCTGGGCTTTGCGACCGTAAAAATTGCTTATCCTTTCAAACGGAAAAAAATCGGTATTTTATTGAGCCATTTGGGATTGTATATTATAATTATTGCCGGTTTAGCCGGAAGCAGCGATGCCAAACGAACCTATTTTGTTCTGGAAAATGATAAAGCACCGACAAACATCGTAAAAGATTTTTATTCTTCTGCCGAATATCAATTACCGTTTAAACTGCAATTAGTAAAATTTGATATTACGGAATATAACCCTAAAATTGTATTAGTTGAAAAAAAATCCGACAAATTAATAATGCCTGAAAATAATCAACATTTTATCATTCATCAGGGAGATAAAGCCGTTTTTAAGGATTGGAAAATAAAAATTAAGACGTTTTATAAATATGCTTACCCGTCTGACAGTTCGTATCAAAATTTTACACCTACGGATGCTTACGCTTCATTACCGGCTGCCGAAGTTGAGGTATATAATAAAAAAGATTCTCTGATAAACAAGGGATGGATAACTTGCGGAAATTTTGCATGGTACAGAAAAAATATTGATATTAACGACACATATTATTTTGCTATGTTGTATCCGGAAGCAAAAGAATACAGTTCTGACGTAAAAGCTTTCTTATCCGACGGAAAAACCGAAGAGTTTACACTGAAAGTAAACAGCCCTAACACTGTTAAAGGGTGGAAACTGTATCAAACAAGTTATAACGAGAAAATGGGCAAATGGTCGAATTACAGTGTGATTGAAGCCGGACAAGACCCGTGGTTACCGGCTGTTTATACGGGCATTTTTCTGTTAATTGCCGGTGCTTTGTATCTTTTTTGGCTGGGCAGTATTACCGTAAAAGAAGAAGAAAATAATAATCTAAACCAAAACAATTAATAAAATGAATTGGGCAAATTTTCCTTTAACAGCATATTCAGCATCAGTTTTACTGATTTCAGCTGTCATTATTTTATTTTTTCCTTTAAAAAGAAAACTTAAAATATTTTTAACAAATATATTGACTGTAACGGCATTACTGATATTTATTATTTTTATTACGGGACTGTGGATACATTTAGAGCGTCCGCCTTTAAGAACTTTGGGAGAAACCAGACTTTGGTATTCGGTTTTTTTAATCTTAATCGGGCTTATTACCTTTAATCGTTGGAAATATTATTGGTTCTCGGCATTTGCAAATTTAATGGCTTTGGTTTTTATATTAATCAATCTTCTTCACCCGGAAACCTATAATAAAACTTTAATGCCCGCACTGCAAAGTTATTGGTTTGTTCCGCATGTAATTGTGTATATTTTATCGTATGCCGTATTAGGCGTATCTTGGTTAGTTGCAATTAACGGACTGGTAAAATCTTATACAAATCTTAATCTGTTCGGTAAAATAATCGCTTTCATTTTTTTTCCTGTTTTTTTTATTATTGAAAGACTTTCGGATGAGAAAAAAGAAGACAGTCATGAAATTTTAAAAATGGCGGATAATATTGTTTATGTAGGATTTGCATTTCTGACTTTAGGCGTTACATTCGGAGCTCTTTGGGCTAAAGAGGCATGGGGAAATTATTGGACATGGGATCCGAAAGAAACATGGGCACTTCTTACATTTTTGGTATATCTTATTTATATGCATATAAGAACGCATCATAAATACAGAACAAAACTGCACTTATGGATTTTAAGTATCTCTTTTGCTTTTTTATTATCTGCTTGGTTCGGTGTAAACTATTTACCTTCGGCAAAAAACAGTGTTCATACCTATTCGAAACAGGAATAAGTTTAATACAGTTTACTTTTATCCCACTCTTTACGTTTATTGTATTCAACACCTTTGAATACATTCGATTTTATATTAATTCGAAAAGAGTAGCTTCTTAATGTCCCGAACGGGATAACATTAAAACTCATTTCCCAGCAATGCAAATCTCTGTAAACACTGAATTGGGCATAAGAAAATTTTCTTGCAACAATATCGTAATTTGTTTTAGCCGTAATTTTCCAATTTTTTGTTAACGAGAAATTTCCGCTTAAAGAGGCAGTTTGTGTAACTTTTCTGACATAAAGTTGTGAAGGTACATCAAATTTGTTAACAATATTTAAAGTATAATTTGCAGTCAAATTCCACGGAATATCAAAATCGGCATACGGTATCTCCGGATGTTGATAATAATAAAAGTCCGAATGATTTTGTTTATTCTCGGTTTTCGATTTTTTCGGCTTTAAAGAGCCGGAAAGTCCGATTCGTCCCGTATTAAATCGTACAAATCGATGATTTTCAGTCCATTCAAAAGTATTAATTTTTGTACCTGCCGAATCTCGCACATACGGGTCAAAATCAGCACCGAAAGTTAAGGAAAAGTTTTTCAATAATCTTGTATTTCCGCGAATTGAAAGATTTGAAAGATTAATTGAATCGGCTGCTAAATTATATGACATTCCCATAGTCAGATTATCAATCAACTTTACTTTTTTTGATTTTGTTACCGTATCATTTTTATTTTTTAATTTCATCTCCAAATTATTTCCGAGAGAAAAACTGATTGCACCCGACTCCCCCGAAGGCGGAGAACCGTATAAATAGCCCGTATAATAAGAATAATAGCTGCTGTCTTTTGTATTATATCCGTAATAGCCCCAAAAATCCCGACTGAAATCCGGACGATAAGTAAAAGACAAAGACGGAGACAAAACATGCCGTATTGCCTGAACTCGCCCTTTGTTAATATTGAAAATACCATATACTTTTGTGGACATCGGAAAAGAAAAACTAAAATCAAAAGGAAAGGTTACCCTATATACAGTATCTTTTTTTATTGCCGAAACAATTTCATTATTATCAACCAATAAAATATTATTTTGTTTAATATAATTTGTGTACAAACGCCCTTTAAAAGTAAATGAAGGACTTACATTAATATAATTTAATAAAGAAAATGATGTATTAACGGGCAAGTTGAATTTTAATCCGTTTTTCATTTTATAAAGATTATCTCTTTCAAAAATGGTCGTATCAAGTGTTGTCAGTGAATTTTTTCCTTCGATATTCAAAGTATATCCGATTTTTTGATACCACTTATTTGTTCCGACACCGAAATTTTTAAACGGAAATTGTCTTTTGATATTAAACGACAAACTCGGCAGCAGAAGATTAAAACTATTATTTTTTGTATTTTGTGTAGCTCTTATACTTGCATTAAAGTTAAAAATACTTCCCGGTTTTGACCAACGATATGAAATATTTGAAGATTTGGTATTATCTGTTAAATCATTTATATTTTTCGCATCCAATTCAAAATTCTGACCGAAATTAACCGTTGCGGAAAATGTTCCGTTAGGATTTGCTTTCGGGTCTTGTACAAAATTTCCCACAGCCGAAAACGAACTTGTCTTTTTTGAATTGATTAATATTTCTTCACCGGTTCTGATTAAATTATATTTCAATTCCAAACGTCCGGAATATTTATAAAGTTTTTTAAAATTCGATTTTACGGTAACACCCCAACTTCCTTTAGAGTATATATCACCAAGTACGGCAGCATTAACAAAGTCATTAATCGCCCAAAAATATCCCCCGTTTCTTAAAAAAAATCCTCTTTGTTCTTCACCGTATTCCGGAATTATTAAGCCCGATGAATTATGTTTTTGATTCGGTAAAATACCGAAAGGCAGACCGATTACATACAAAGGAATATCTGCAATAACAAAATACATAGGTCCGGAAATTACATGCTTATCCGGAATTTTTTTGGCTTTGGTTAATTCTATATAAAAATGGGGATGATCCAAATCGCATGTCGTAAATTTCCCGTCTTTTATATGAAATTCTCCGTTTGTTTGCATTTTTGCAACATCACTGTGCAAAAATCCTTGCTCCATCTCGGTTTTAACATCTTTTACAAGGGCTTTTTTTGTTCTGAAATTATATTTTATACTGCTTACGGTAAAACTTTCATCATCTTGTTTTAAAACGGGCTTAACTTTACTTTCTCCGCTGCTGTCGGCTACTGTTTTTGAATACAAATAACTGCCTTTTGTGCTTATTTCGACATAAGACGATTTTAAATCCATATCTTTTGCCGTAATATCACCGCTGCCGTACAAAAACATTTTTTCGTCCGAAAAAGAAAACAAAATAGAATCTTTACACGAATAATCAATAAGTTGATCAACGGCATCGGGAGATATAATGCTTTTTTTTACAGTATCTTCTTCATTTTTATTTTCCAAGTCAGAAATTGAAAGTGTATCAACATTACGAACTTTAACCAAGCTATCTTGTTGTAATAAAGAATCTTGCTGAGAAAAAGAAAAACTTACGGATAACAAAAATAATATTGTAAAAAAACTCTTTACAAAAAAAACAGAAATATTTGCAATTAATATATTATTTTTGTTGTGATTCAAATGGTTTAAATTTACGCAAAATTAAAATATTAACACAATTACGAAAAATTCATTGTATTAATTATTGTTAAAAGATTTGAAAAAAGTTTAATATGTATAAACTCCTGAAATTATTTTTTGTTATATACGCTGTTTTTTTCTTTCAAGAAATATCGGCACAAGATAAGAACGACAATGTTGATGTTATTATTATAGATGCCGGACACGGAGGGAAAGACCCCGGTGCTTCCGGGAAGAAATCGAAAGAAAAAAATATAACACTTGCAATTGCTTTAAAATTAGGTAAATACATAACTGAAAATTTACCCGGCGTAAAAGTTATCTATACGCGAAAAACAGATAAATTTATTGAACTTCATAAACGTTCCGAAATTGCCGATGAGAATAATGCCGATTTATTTATTTCGATACATGTAAACGCAAGTACAAAAAGCAGTATTACCGGAACATCTACTTTTGTTATGGGACTGAATAAAGCCGATAAACAATTGGACGTGGTAAAAAGAGAAAATTCCGTTATCCTGATTGAAGATAATTACCTGACAAAATATGACGGTTTCGACCCGAATTCTCCCGAATCCGATATTATTTTTTCATTATATCAAAATGCGTACTTGGAAAAAAGTATCCGCCTGGCGGAATTGGTTCAGGAAGAATTTAAAAATAAGGCA
>CAZCPV010000096.1:0-10317 GCA_964500765.1 uncultured Draconibacterium sp. | reverse complement strand
TATTTTACATTTTTTTCAAAATTACAAAATATCGGGTACCGAATGAAAATTTTTTTAAATATTTTGTCATAAATTAAAAAGAGCTTGTCTGTTAAAACAAGCTCTTTGAATTTGAAATCCAATAATAAAAACCATTTATTCTTCAAATTTTATTACTTCTACCGGGCATCCTTCGGCTGCTTCTTTAATTTCGTCTTCGTGTTCCGCAAAATTTGCACCTTCTTTTACTTCCGATACTTCATCTACTTCAAAAATATCTTCAGCAACTTCTTCACACAAACCGCAAGAAATACAGCCGTCTTCTACCCATACTTTTTTAATTGCCATTATTCTGTTATTTTATTAATTAATATTGTTTTGTTTTTGTAACAATGCAAATAAAAGCATAATATTTTTAAGAAAAAAACCACTATTTAGAATCATTCTAAACAACATACATCTAACTTGCTTAAATTAAAAGATTTGGGTAAAACCCTTAATTTATAACCGATTTTTTCTTCTCATAGATTACTCCCCTGTCAGCGAGATAATTCAGAACAAACATAAAATTTTCTTCGGAAATTCCAATAAATTCAGGCGGAGAAATTCCTTTACGGGAATACAAACCCTCCGATAATAAATTTACGACTGCAGTGCAGGTATAGCCGGTTGTTCGAGCCATAGAAGTTGTGTCGGTTTTGTCATTGTAAACATCAAACAAATCATAAACATACCGAATATTTTTGCCGTTTTCAATACCTTCGCAAGAAATTTGCATAACAGTATATTCCTTTTCGCCTTTTTTCAATTTCCATTTCGGAAACAGAAGTTTTGCCGTCAAATCTAAGGGACTTACAAGTTTGCCTTTTACTTCAATTTTTTCTTTATCGAAAAAACCGCAAGCCCGAAGCACTTTCATATATTCGACAGTTCCGGGATAACGCAATGTTTTTTCAATCATATTCGGAATTTTCATGGTTTTCATCAAACTGCGAAGTCCGTCGGAATTAAAAGCTTCCAAAGTCCCTGCTTGCTCAAAATTAATCAATTCGGCATCCGATAATGCCTCTCTTACAATTAATTTATTATTCTGAATGTAACGAGCCGGGCGTGTATATTCCTCGATAACATCAATCGGAGAAAACACGGCTTTATAATCAAAAGGCCATTCTCGAACAAAAGGAAGTCCTCCGACATAACACTTATAATCAGTCATTTGCATTCGCTCATTATGGTATCCGCAAATTATGTTTCCCATTCCGGGAGCCACACCGCAGTCAACAACTGCCGTTACGTTTTTCTTTTTTGCAATTTCGTCCAATTCAAAAGCATCTTCCGGAAAGAATGAAATATCAACAACATTTTTTCCGGCTTTAATAATTTGCTCCAACGTATGATACCCCATAAATCCGGGCACGGCATTAACGACAAAATCGGCATCTTTTACGACATTTTGTATTTCGATATCCGAAGACAAATCTGCTTTTTTTGTTTCAACAGTATAATTATCGGATAAAAATGCTAAACTCTTTTCATCAATATCATAAGAACTTACCTTAAATTTTGTATGCAAATCAATTGCAATGGCTTTACCGACCATCCCGGCACCGAGTATTGAAATTTTTTTCATAATGTAAATAAATTAAAAAATCCTTACTCAAAAGTAAGGATTTTAATTTGCTTATGAAAACTAAATCTACATTTCTCGGTTATACATTTCAATTTCCCACAAACGAATTTTATAAATATATTCGCTTCTTACCGGAATTCCTTTATTGTTTCTGTAATAACACCATTTTTTCAACTCTTCATCAACCGGTTTATTTTCAAGAACTTTCTTTCGAAATGTACTTTTAAGAAAATTTCCGATACCTTTTGCATAAATAAAATGAGCTACTACAATCTTCTTATAACCTTTAACATTTGTTTCTCTTTCAGCTGCTCTGACTGCCTTATCAAAATCTTTTCTCAACAAAATATCGGCTTGTTTTTTTGTAATTCTGTCAGAAAAATGTTCTCCCGGCTTAATTACATGTCCGTAACCGATTGTTTTTATTCCGCCGGCATCATAATATGCTTTTCCGCCGGCAAAACCTTCATGCGATTTAATAAATTCAATTGCTTCTTTATAACCTTTTTCAAATTGATATTTACTGATGTAATTACTTTCCGCATGATTGATTTTTTTTTCTTTTACTTCAGCTTTCGATACGTCTGCTTTTGTTACAAGTCCGTTAATAAACGTATTCGGTGCAAATAACATCCCGATTATCAAAAGTACTGAACTCCTCAAATATAATTTCATTTAAATAATTTTCGTTTAACAATAAATCGGTTTTTTTAACTGTTTCCGATTTTGGGCTTTTCCCTAAAACAAACACAACATACAGTATTTCAATATTTTAAACCATATTTTCGTGTCTGTTTTTTTAAAAACGGCGGCAAACATACTGCTAAATTTTTAAACTGCAAGTTTTTTTAAAAAAAGTTTTCATAAACAGGGCTTATTTATATTTTGCAAACACATATTTTCACTTAAATTATTGTACATCAAAGAATTTAATCAGCACAAAACATCCGATTTATTTAAAAAATAACCGTAAAAGATATTTATAAACATAACCGGCATTGCCCGAAACACTTATTTTTACTATCTTTACACAGATTTACATAAAGTTATTAACAATTTAACATTTCGAATGATTCTAAAACAAGAAACAAAAACAAAACAATCCCTATACTGCTTATTGTAATACAGTTACAACAAACACAAACAGTTATTATTAATTTTTAATTTTTTACCGTGAAACTGAAATCATTTTTAAGTTTAGCTTTATTTTTAAGTTTTTCTCAGCTTTTTGCACAAAAAAACTTACTGCAATCCGGACCTATGATAGGATATTCCGAAATGTTTGAAGTCATGTTATGGGTACAAACAAAAAAAGAAACCGATGTTAAAATTATTTATTATGAGGTAAATTCCGACAACAAAAAACACACAACAAATACCGTTGTTACCAAAAAGGAAAATGCTTTTACGGCACATCTCCTTGCAGACGAGGTTGAACCCGGGCATATCTATAACTACGATTTATACATCAACAATAAAAAGATAAATTTTAATTATAAAACACAATTTAAAACTCCCGGATTATGGAAATGGCGAACCGATGCTCCGGATTTCAGCTTTGCCGCAGGCAGCGGTGCATATATAAATGAAGCAAAATATGACAGACCGGGAAAAGGATACGGCGGAGATTATCAAATTTACGAAAGTATTGCCGACAAAAAACCCGATTTTATGCTTTGGCTCGGTGATAATATTTATTTGCGAGAGCCCGATTGGAACACAAAAACCGGAATTTTACACCGATATACAAATACGCGTTCAACAAAAGAAATGCAAAGATTATTGGCAACTATGTCCAATTATGCAATATGGGACGATCACGATTTCGGACCCAACGATTCGGACAAAAGTTTTTGGAATAAGAATGAAACACTTGAAGGATTTAAATTATTTTGGGCTAACCCGTCGTACGGTATTGCCGATATAAAAGGTGCAATTACATATTTTAATCGGGAAGATTGTGATTTCTTTTTGTTAGACAACAGATATTACAGAGACCCCGACAAGTTAATTTCCGACAATAAAACACAACTCGGAAAAAAACAAAAAGAATGGCTGAAAAATGCCTTAACATACAGCAATGCAAAATTCAAATTTGTTGTCATCGGCGGGCAATTTCTTACTACCGGCGGAGCTTATGAAGTTTTTACAAATTATGCTTATTCTGCTGAACGAACGGAAATTATTGAATTTATTTACAAGCAAAACATAAAAAATGTTATTTTTCTTACCGGAGACAGGCATCATTCCGAAATAAGCGTTCTGAAAAACAAAAATAAACCGAGCATTTATGATATTACGATTTCTCCGCTTACATCTCATCACGCCTCCGAAAATAAAGACGAAATAAACAGCTTAAGAGTAAAAGGTTCTTTAATAAATCAAAGAAATTTTGCTGTCTTATCCGTTCAGGGAACCGGCAATAACAGAATTTTGAAAATCAAATTTTACGATTCCGACGGAAAATCAATTTACGAATATGAAATAAAACCGGAATAGAAAAAGGGTTGCCCGAAAGCATATTTCAGGCAACCCCTCTTTTATCTTACCGAAATAAATTTTCTATTTCACAATAATTTCGGATGTCATTTTTACGCCGGCTTTTCTGTAAACTTCACTGACCCCGCAATAACGTTCTTCCGACAAACTGACTGCCTTTTCCAGTTTTTGCATAGGTAACTCTATTCCCTCTTTTGCCGTAAAAATATATTGAACGTGCATAGAAATATAATGTTTCGGATGTTCTGTCGTTAATTCACCTCCGACTTCAACACTGAAATCCTGTAAATTTTCAGTTACTTTCATTTTTCTTAATATCGAAATAACATCCATTGCCGTACATCCGCCCAAAGATGCCAACATAAACGGCTTCGGTTGCGGACCTCTGTTTTCTCCGCCAACAGCTTCCGTCGCATCTATCATAACTTTATGGCCGTTTACATCCCATTCAAATGCCATATTCCCTTTCCAATTTGTTTTTATTGTTTCGCTCATATTATGTCTTCTTT
The DNA here is from genome assembly GCA_964500765.1 of uncultured Draconibacterium sp. GTDB lineage: Bacteria > Bacteroidota > Bacteroidia > Bacteroidales > JAADGE01 > JAADGE01. Next base: position 5,700 of record CAZCPV010000096.1, on the reverse strand, counting down.
TATTTATATTTAAAAAAAAAGCAAAAATAAAGAAAATAATAAACGGTAAAAAATTAAAATTCCTTATTTTTGCATATTTATATATATGGACAATTTTAAATTAAATACTTGCGAAACATGTTTTGTACACAACGACTTATTTCGCAAAATTACAAAAGAAGAAATTGACGTTTTATCGTACATCAAAAATTGTAACACCTACGATAAAGGCGATATTATTTACAATGAAGGAAGCAGAATACCCGGCGTTTATTGCCTGAATTCCGGAATTGTAAAACATTATAAAACCGGGAACGACGGGAAAGAACAAATTATTCGGTTCTCAAAAGTCGGAGAAATTTTCGGGTATCGTTCAATATTATCTGCCGAGCCGGCTTGCACTACGGCAAAAGTTGTTGAAGAAAGTTCTGTTTGTCTTATCCCTGCGACACATTTTATAAACTTAGTCAATAAAAATTCAGATTTTGCGATGAGCGTTATTAAGCTGTCTTGCAAGGAATTAGGAGATGCAAATCAATATATTTTAGATATTGCACAAAAAAATGTAAGAGAACGTTTAGCAGAAATTTTATTACTTCTGCATGAAAATTTCGGCATCAATGAAGATGGATATTTGAATATATTTCTCACCAGAGAAGAACTGGCAGGACTGGTCGGAACAGCTACGGAATCTGTTATTCGCTTGCTTTCCGAGTTCAAGAAAGACGGTTTAACAGAGCTGAATAAAAGAAAAATTAAACTGCTTGATTTAAAGAAATTAAAACATATTTCTCAAAGTTTTTAACAAATTTCAACATAAATAATATGACAATTGCAACCGTTAACGGCAAAGACTACAGAGTTGAATTTTTCGATAATAAATTTTCGGAGGGAAGTATAAATAATACAAATTTTACTCTTGATATAATAAAAAACAACACCCGTTCATTTCATATCCTCTTTAATAAAAAATCATTTAACCTGACCATTATTTCCGTCGACACGGAAGAAAAAACTATTTCTTTAAAAATTAACAATTCCGATTTTACCGTAAAACTGACCGAAGAAATTGATTTGTTGTTGAAAAAAATGGGAATTAAAAGCAAATCAAAACAATTAAAAAAAGAACTGAAAGCACCGATGCCCGGTTTAATTGTAAATATTCCGATAAAAAAAGGCGATTTTGTGAAACAAGGTGAAACTTTACTCGTATTAGAAGCTATGAAGATGGAAAACAATTTAAAAGCCGAACACGATGTAACCGTTAAAGATATTCCGGCAAAAAAAGGCGATTCCGTCGAAAAAAATGAAGTTTTAATTGTTTTTAAATAAGCTCAATTTTTAATGAAATATATATTCAGCAAACATATTCAAATTCTCGGTTTTTTCCTTTTTATATTAGGTTCCGGTTATGCTCAGAACCAACATCTGAATATACTACATTATAAAATCAGCAACGGCTTATCACAAAATTACACAACAAGTATTTGCCAAGATAAATTCGGTTATATTTGGATAGGTACACAAGACGGCTTAAATCGCTTTGACGGTTACGAATTTAAAATTTATCGCCAAAATCCTTCCGACAAGCAATCGCTTTCCGATAATTATATTATTGATTTATTTGCGGCACAGGATTCTTCGCTTTGGATAGTAAATAACAACGGACTCGAAGTTTATGACTGCAAAACAGATAAATTTAACAGTATATTAGAAGCCAAACAAGACAAAAATTCTTCATATCTCACTAAAATTAAAGCCGTTACTGTTGACGACACAAAAACTGTTTGGATACGAACCGTTGACGGTATTCTTGAATACAACCCCGAGAAAAAAGATTTCTTAAAATATACCGTAAATTCGGATAAAAATTCCGAAGGCGGTGTTTTCGATATCTATTCATTAGTTGACGACGGCGAAAATTTATGGACAGGGTCATCAAACGGTTTGGTAAAATTTAATAAACAATCTAAAACATTCACAACCTATCAACCCAATAAAACCCGGCAAACAGAAAATGAAATTTATGCCGTTTTCTGCAAAAATAAACACGAAATATGGGCAGGTTCCGAAAACAAACTTTATCTGTTTAATCCCGATAATGAATCTTTTACCGAAATTAAAACAACTGTTACTTTTAATCAAATACAATCAATATTTGTTGACCAAACACATACAATAAGAGTCGGAACCTTAGACGGATTCTATTATAAAAAACCAAATACGGATTTTATAAGATTAAATTTGGAAGATTATATTTATGACGAGGTCAGAATCGGAAATGTTTCCTGTATTTTTGAAGATTTATCGGGTATTATATGGCTGTCAACAGATTTCGGAATTTTTAAAATTGACACAAAAAAAACAAACTTTGAACTGTACCGAAAAGACAAACACCACACTATTGATTTTTCTTCCAATACGATTTATTCAATATACCATAATGTAAAAAATGATATGATTTGGTTAGGGACAAGGGGTTACGGTGTAGATGTTTTTGACAGAAAATCAGGCAAAGTTACGCATTATAATTCGTCAAATTCAAATCTGAAAGACAACAACATCTATTGCATTATTAAAGGCCCCGAAGGCAACTTGTGGATGGGAACCAATAACGGCGCATCAATTTGGAACTACAAAAAGAAAAAGTTTATTTCATTTGATGAAACCGTACATAAAAATTTCGCCGGCATTTTTAGCAATAACCGAATGTCTGACATATTATTTGACGGAAAAATCATTTGGTTTGCAACCTATAAAGGGCTTTTGAAATACGAGAACGATACGCTTAAACAATATACAAAAAAAGATTTCGGCAACAGTATTATTGATAATCAGCTGTTTAAAATAATAAAAAGCAGTTCGGGAAACTATTGGATAGCATCCTTATACGGTCTCAGTAAATTTAATGCTGAAACAGAAACGTTTACAAATTACACCCGTGAAAACAATAAAATCAGTAATAATATTGTTCCCACAGTTTTTGAAAGTTCGGATTCAACCATTTGGGTCGGCACCGGAACCGGTTTAAACAAATACATTCCCGAAAAAGATTCTTTTATTTATTACACATCACAAAGTCACGGCTTTAACAACGATTTTATCTACACAATTATCGAAGACAACGACAAAAATTTGTGGATGAGTACCAACCGAGGCATCATTAAATTTAATCCTTACACCGAAGAAGTTACAAACTTCTCCCTGAACGACAATCTTCAGGGCTATGAATTTAATGTCGGAGCGGTTTACAAAGATGAAAATAACGAGCTTTTTTGGGGCGGCGTAAAAGGACTTAATTCGTTGAAGTTAAATGAAATAAAGAAAAACACCTACACCCCGAAACCTCTGATAACACATTTTTATAAACATACAAAAAACGGGCAACAAGAAATATTATTAGGCAATAAAAATACCGTTAATCTCCGTTATACGGAAAACAGTTTTGATATTCGATTTGCTGTTCCGGAATATTCCTATCCTGAAAAAAATAAATTTAAATACAGAATAAAAGAATCCGGTTCGGAATGGACAGATTTAGGAACCAATAATTTTATCAATTTTTTCCAACTTTCACCCGGCACCTACACTTTTCAGCTTATAGGAGCCAACAGCGATAACGTTTGGAACCTTAACCCCGTTTCAATTACGATAATTATAGCTACCCCTTGGTGGCAAACAACTTACGCATATATTATTTATGCTTTGCTGTTTCTTTTTATTGTAGGCGGCGGGTTTTTAGTCTATAACAAAGAAATAAGAAAAGAAAATCGAATATTAAATGAAAAACAGATTGTAGCAAAAGAGGTCGAAAAACAAAAAGAACTTTTGGCAATTAAAAACACCAGCATTTCCGAAAGTATGCGCTATGCTTCGGGAATTATAAACGCATTACTGCCGACAAAAGAACAAATAAGAAAAATCATACCCGACTCATTTGTCCTCTTCATGTCAAAAGAAATAGTAAGCGGAGATTTTTATTGGTTTGAAGAAACCGAAGATAAAATTTTTATAGCCGCCGTTGATTGCACGGGGCACGGTGTTCCGGGAGCTTTTATGTCAATTATCGGATTAGATTTGTTGAGAAACATTACCGAATCGGGAATTAATACACCGGCAAAAATTTTAGACCACTTAAATCGAGGGATTTATTCCATGTTCCGAAACGAAGAACACGGGCATAAACTGAAAGACGGAATGGATATCAGCTTAATAGCAATTCATAAATACAAAAATATTGTTGAATATGCCGGGGCTGTAAATCAGATGTATTTTATTCGCGATGACAAAATTACCGAAATAAAAGGCGATCGCTTTTCAATTTCTCCGGTTAACTACTTGACCTACGGTTCTTTTACAAATCATGTCATAAATACCGAAATCGGGGATATGATTTATCTCTTCTCTGACGGCTATGTCGACCAATTCGGCGGTCCGGATGACAAAAAATTCAAATACAGAAGATTCAGGCACATGCTTCTGAACAATTATGAAAAACCGTTGGAAGAACAAAAAGAAATTTTAAAACGCGTCATTAATACTTGGCGAGGAACACAAGAGCAAATTGACGATATTCTCGTTATCGGAATAAAAATTCAATCCGACAGATAAACTTTTTCATTTGTATTTCTCATAAACAGCTTTCAATCCGCTTACAAAATCAATTTTATCTCTCCATCCCGACGAATGTAACTTACTTACATCAAGCAACTTTTGATACGTACCGTCGGGCTTGCTTTCATCCCAAATTATATCACCTTTAAATCCTACAATTTCATTTTTTATTATGCCGGCAAGTTCTTTTATCGAAATATCTTTTCCCGTTCCTATATTAATATGTGTATTCCGAACTTCCGGATTTGTTAAAGGAAATTTTGGATTTTCAATCTTAAAATCTTTTTTCAAAATATCCGAAAAATCAACATTCTCAGCAATAAAAACACAGGCATCAGCCAAATCGTCGGCATGTAAAAATTCTCTTCGCGGATTTCCGCTGCCCCACAATTTTACCGCATTTTTTTGAATACCGTATTTATGCAGAACTCTTACAATATCTGCCTTTTCGGCACTTCCGTCAATACCGTCAACAGGCATTTTATTTAAATCCTGTCGTACAAAACAAAAAATATCTTCATTTAATGCCTTCGCCAAGTGCATTTTCCGAATTAACGCCGGCAAAACGTGCGATTTTTCCAAATCGAAATTATCGTTATAACCGTATAAATTTGTAGGCATTACAGCCAAAAAATTCGTACCGTACTGCAAATTATAACTTTCAATCATTTTAATTCCGGCAATTTTGGCAATCGCATACGGCTCATTGGTATATTCAAGTTCCGATGTTAATAAATAATCCTCCTTCATCGGTTGCGGACTGTTTTTCGGGTAAATACACGAACTGCCGAGAAAAATCAATTTCTTTACATCGTTCAAATACGATTGATGAATAAGATTATTTTGAATTTGAAGATTATCGTAAATAAAATCGGCACGATACGTATTATTAGCAACAATACCGCCCACTTTTGCCGCCGCCGCAAAAACAATTTCCGGCTTTTCTTGTTCAAAAAATGCCCTTACCTGCCGGCTGTCTCTTAAATCATATTCGGAATGCGGACTAAACACCAAATTATCGTATCCTTTTGATTGTAAATTTCTTACAATAGCACTGCCGACCAATCCGCTGTTTCCGGCAACATATATTTTTGAATTTTTATTCAT
>CAZCPV010000095.1:0-10439 GCA_964500765.1 uncultured Draconibacterium sp. | reverse complement strand
AAAAAGGAACCTATTGTTATGATTATCCGCGACTGGCATATACGGCGGATTGTATTATTTTTACGGAAAAAAATCAAGGTGCAGGTATATGCCGGTCGCGGATAATCATAACAATAGGTTCCTTTTTTACTCATGGGTTTTAGTTTCGTGAATATATTATTTAAGTAATGTCGCCTTTGAAAAGACGACTTACAAGCGAGTGCCGGCAGGGCAGTGTCGCCTTTGGAAAGACGACTTACAATGAGTGCCTGTTGCTAATTAAATTTTACAAGTTTCATATTTTTTGTTTGACTTTGCTGATGCAATATTAATAATTCTTACTTTGAAATGAAAAATGAAGTATAATAATCTGTTTCATAGTATCTTACAACTTATTGTTTTGCTGAATAATTGTTAAAAACTTTTTGTAATATATTTTATTATATCAATGAAAATATGTAAATTCGCAATCTTGTTTCTTTAAAGAAAAAGAAAGAAAGAGTTAAATATACGTTATGGAAGAAAAAAATAAAATAAACAGTAATAATAACGATTATTCGGCAGACAATATACAGGTATTGGAAGGTTTGGAGGCGGTAAGAAAACGTCCTGCGATGTATATCGGTGATGTAGGAGAAAGGGGTTTGCATCATCTTGTATATGAGGTTGTTGACAATTCAATAGATGAAGCACTTGCCGGATTTTGCACAACAATTGATGTTACTATAAATGAAGATAATTCAATAACCGTAAGAGACGACGGAAGAGGAATACCGGTTGATTTTCATGAAAAAGAAGGAAAATCGGCTTTGGAAGTGGTGATGACGGTTTTGCATGCCGGCGGTAAATTTAACAAGGATACTTATAAAGTTTCGGGCGGCTTACACGGGGTAGGAGTCTCTTGCGTAAATGCCTTATCTTCCAAATTAACTGCAAAAATATATCGAGACGGAAAAATTTATCAACAAGAATATTCTATCGGTAAACCGCTATCCGATATTCAGGTAGTAGGAGAAACTAAAGATCACGGAACGGAAATAACTTTTATTCCGGATATGACAATTTTCAATGCCGGAGAATATAATTTCAACATTTTGGCAACCAGAATGCGTGAACTTTCTTTTCTTAACAAAGGAATAAGAATTATTTTAACAGACAAAAGAGAAAAAAATGAAGACGGCAGTTTTAAATCCGAAGAATTTTATTCTGAAGAAGGTTTAAAAGAATTTGTTGAATACTTGGACCAAACACGAGAATCTTTAATTTCCGGAATTATAAATATTGCAACGGAAAAAGACGGTGTTCCCGTGGAAATTGCTTTGCAATATAATACATCATTTACGGAAAATATTCATTCCTACGTAAATAATATTAATACGCATGAAGGCGGAACGCATTTAACAGGTTTCAGAAGAGGACTTACCAGAACCTTGAAAAGTTATGCGGAAAATTCGGGTATGCTTAACAAATTAAAATTTACCATCAGCGGCGATGATTTCAGAGAGGGCTTAACCGGTGTTATTTCCGTTAAAGTACAAGAACCGCAATTTGAAGGACAAACAAAAACAAAACTCGGGAATTCCGAAATAAGCAAAGTTGTTGATCAGGCAGTAAGTGCAATGCTCGGAAATTATCTTGAAGAAAATCCGATTGATGCAAAACAAATCGTTCAAAAAGTAATACTTGCCGCACAAGCCCGTCATGCCGCACGTAAAGCCCGCGAACTTGTTCAACGTAAAAATGTGATGAGCGGTGCCGGTTTGCCCGGAAAATTGTCCGATTGTTCCGACAGAAATCCCGAAAATACGGAAGTTTATCTTGTGGAAGGAGATTCGGCGGGAGGAACGGCAAAACAAGGAAGAGACAGAAAATTTCAGGCAATTTTACCTTTAAGAGGGAAAATACTGAACGTTGAAAAAGCCATGCAACACAAAGTTTTTGAAAGCGAAGAAATCAGAAATATTTTTACGGCTCTCGGTGTTTCCATAGGTACCGAAGAAGACAGTAAAGCGTTAAATTTGGAAAAATTACGTTATCATAAAGTGATTATAATGACCGATGCCGATGTGGACGGAAGCCATATTACGACTTTGATTATGACTTTATTTTTCCGGTATATGAGAGAACTGATTGAAAACGGTTATTTGTATATCGCCATGCCGCCTTTATATCAGGTAAAAAAAGGGAAAAAATCAATTTATTGCTGGACGGAAGAACAACGAAAACAAGCCGTAGAAGAACTCGGAAAAGGTAAGGAAAGCGGTGTAAGCATACAACGCTACAAAGGTTTGGGAGAAATGAATGCCGAACAATTATGGACAACAACCATGAGCCCTGAAACACGTATGTTACAGCAAGTTACCATTGAAAACGGTGCCGAAGCCGACCGCGTTTTTTCTATGCTTATGGGCGATGATGTACCGCCGAGAAGAGCATTTATTGAAGAAAATGCTACTTATGCAAATATTGATGTGTAAATTTATTGTTAGAATTTTTCGGAAAAACACATAAAAAAATCCTTCTTTTAAAAGAAGGATTTTTTTAATCATGAAAACAAACTTACTCAAAAAGTTTTCCTAAACCGCCGAGTAAACTGCTGTCGGCAGAACCTTTTCCTGCGGATAAAACAGAACCGAAAATATCGGCTAAGGGTGAAGCATCGTTTGCCGGAGTCGAACTGTTTTTTTCGGTTACAGATTTTAAAACCATAGGTAAAATTGCCGATGCGGCTGCCGAAGCACCTGATTTGCCTAAACCTGTTTTTTTCATTAAACCGTCAATAACACTGTTCATCATGTTGTTTTGTAATGAATTTGCTTGTTGATTATTTTCATTATCCGAAAATAAATTCATTAAATTATCCAAACCTCCCGAATTTGTGCTTTCTTTGGCTACATGCTCTTTGGTAACATTTCCGATAACATCCATTATATCATCTAATTTTTCATTAGGAATATCCGGATGATTATTAATCGTTCCGAGTGCATCGTTTTTTAATCCTGATAATAATTCTTCTAACATCTTGATTTTTTTTAAATTTATAAATTATTTTTTGCAAATTTACCGTAAAAAAGAGTTTGGTATGCAAAAAGAAGTTAGCAAAAGGTTAACAAGTATTTTTGATATTGCATAAAAAAATCAGCTTAATTTATTTTAAGCTGATTTATAATTCGGAAATAATAACGGCTATTTTTTATTTCCCGTATTGTTTTTTAATTTATTTTGTTGATTCGGCACATCAACTTTTCCTGTTAACATCAAAACAATTTGAGATTTTGCGGGTTTTCCTGCAACTTCCGGAATATTGGTAGTTACGGTAATAGATTTATGCTGTTGACCGCGTTTTCCTCTGGAGTTAAATACTGCTTTTATACTGCCTTCTTCTCCGGGTTTAATGGTTTTACTTCCTACCGATGCAGCTGTACAACCGCAGCTTGATTTCATTTTTCGTATAATTAAATCACTTTTACCGGTATTTTTGAATTTAAAAATATGTTCAATGACATCGCCTTGTTTTATGGTTCCGAAATCGTATGTTTTATCAGAAATTAAAGTGAATACAGGCGGATTGTCGATTTGCTCTTGTGTAAAATGTTCTTTTATTACCGCACTGATATTTATTCGGTTATTGTAATTTGTTTGGTCGTTAAAACTCAAATAAAGTCGGTCGTAAACATAGCCCCAATCATTCTTTTCGGCAGCATTGTAACTTACTGTTATAACACCTTTTTCATTTGGTTGTAAGGTTGCCGGAGTACAAGAAACTTTTAAATATCTCGGCATACTTCTGTTTTTATTAAAAGTAACGGTAACCGGTTCTTTACTTGTGTTTATAATCTCAATTTTATCGGTTTTTGTTTCGTTTGTATAAATTTGGGGAAAATGAATATTCCTTTTTTTCATACGTATCGGACCTAACTGAAATTTATATTCATCAGCAATTTGAGGAGTTTTGGGAATAACTTCTCCGTTAATTTGCAGAACAACGGGACTGTTTTCGGCATTTGATTTTACCGTAATTGTTTTATGAAATTTTCCCGGTCGGTGAATCGGGTCGTAAACGGCTTTTATGTATCCCGTACCGCTCGGAGGAACGGGTTCTTTGCTCCACATAGGTGTTGTGCATCCGCAGGAAGAACTTACTCCGTTAATTACAATGGGTTCCGAACCCATGTTTTTAAAGGTAAAGGTATATTCAACTTTCCCTCCGGCTTCTTTAACATTGCCGAAATTATAAACAGTTTTTTGAAAAACCATTTTCGGGGAAACGGTTTGTGCATTTAATCCGAAGTATGAAATACTTGTCAGAATAATTGCCGTAAGAATATGTTTTGTTTTCATAATATAGATGATTTTAATAAGTAATCTTTTGATTAACGACAGCAAAAGTATATTATTTTAAATTCCGAAAGATGTTTTTGAAGATATTTTTTTGAAAATCAGATTTTATTTTTTAAAATTATTCGAATAACAATCGGAATTCCTAAAATTGCAGTTACGGAATTTATCGGTATTGTACCTTGATAACCCGGTAATTGTGAGATAATATCACTGATTAAAATTAATATTGCTCCGATACCTGCCGAAGCAGGAATTAAAATTTTGTGATTTGCCGTTTTAAAAATCATTCGGGCTAAATGAGGAACTATAATTCCGACAAAACCAATGGGTCCGCAAAATGCTGTTACGGCTCCCGCCAAAATACTTGTGCTTGTAAAAATAATTATTCCTGACATTCGTATGTTAAGACCCGACGTTTTTGCATAATTTTCGCCGAGTAACAGTACATTTAAAATTCTTACGGATAAAAAACTTATAAGTAAACCTGCTCCGGCAAAAATCAATAATATTTTTAACTGGTCGGAAGTTACACCGCTTAAACTGCCCATTGTCCATACTATAAAAGTTTTAAGCTCTGCTTGTGAACCGAAATATTGCAACAGCGTTACTAATGCACTGACGGCACTTCCTATTAATATTCCGATTATTAAGATAGTCATTACATCTTTTACTCTTATTGAAATAATAAAAATAATGAATAAAACAATTGCGGATCCTATACCGGCGGAAATACTCGTAAGCCATGAAATATTTAAAAACTGATTTAAAAATACGGGTAAAGGAGACATCAACAGAAGAGCAACACCGAGACTTGCTCCGGAACTGATTCCCAAAATATAAGGACCTGCAAGCGGATTTTTAAAAAAAGTTTGCATTTGTAAGCCCGCAACCGATAAAGATGCCCCGGTAATAATTGCCGTAATGGTTTTAGGAATACGAAATTCTTTTAAAATTGTGTAATATCTTTCTTCAATTGTTAATCCTGAGAAAAAATTAATTATTTCTTTGAAAGGAATTGAAACAGAGCCCGAAGCAATGTCTGTAAATACTGATACAACAAGTAAAACAATTAATGTTATCCATAATAAAGTTTTATTTTGCATTTTCAAAACTTTAGTGTAAATCCTTAAATCAGCAAGTCATCGTCTCACTGTGTTAATAATCCGTTAAAATAAAATCAGTTTCACTTATATTAAAATGCTGAAACAATGATTGTCAGTATTTTAGGTGTAGATTTACGGATTTTAGATTAATTCACAAAAAGAAATTTTGTAAATAAAAAATAAGACAGAATAAATACAAATACTAAAAAAATCCAATAGCCGATTTTAACAGCGTTCTTTTCCTTTTTTTTATAATATTTATTACTGCGTCCTTCAGTTTTGTAGTGTTTTCCGTAACTTTTAAGAAATTCTTCATCACTGAGTTTGTCCGTGCTGTCATTTATTAATTCATTTTCTTTCATTTTAATGCGTTTTACTTTATTGCAATTTTTTTATCTTTTGCTTGGCTTGTTGATAATAATCGTTTTCTGAATTTGCTTTTTTAATGAAGTTTTTAAAATTCAATACAGCTTCGTTATTTCGTTTTAATTTTTCATAACACAAACCGATATACCACAGTGCATTGTAATATTCGGGATTTATTTCATAAGCTTTTTTGTAATCGCCGATTGCTTTTTCGTATTCTTTCAATTCAAAATAACAATCGGCACGATTCCAAAGCGGGTATGTGCTTTCCGAATCTAATTCAACAGCTTTGTTATAATAAGAAACAGCAAGTTTATAATTTCCTGTTTTTTGGTATAGATACCCCTTATTGTTATATGCCAGCGAATAATCCGGATAATCTCGGATAACTTTATCATACCATATCCCGGCAGAATCGTCATTGCCGGATTTGCTGTATGCCAAACCCAAATTCAGTTCACTGTATTTATCTTTGGGTAAAATATTTAATACCTTTTTATAATAGTTTATTGATTTTGAATAATCTTTAATATCATAAGCTAAATTTGCCGCTTCGTACCAAAAATCTGCATTCGTTGAGTCAAATTGAACGGCAGTTTCGGCAGATTGCAAAGCAACTTCACTTTTACCCGAAGCATCATAACATAATGCCATATAATAATATGCATTTGCTTTTTCGGGTGTTAATTCCGTACTGAAATATAAATCGTTTATTGCATCACTGTAATTTTTCCGGTAATATTTTGTAATGCCTTTTTGCAACCAGGCATCCGAATTTTTTGAATCTAAATCCGTTGCAGCATTGAGATAATTTAAAGCATTGGCGTAATCTTCTTTTTGAAAATAGGTATAGCCGATATAATAATTTATTGTGCTTGTATTTTCATCCGACAAAGCGTTTAAAAAGTTTTCCAAAGCTTCATCATATTTTTTTGCGTCTAAATTTTCGATACCCTCCGACAAATCATCGTTTATTTCGGAATTTACCCTTGCAGAATCCGAAATATTAAAAACAGTTTTAAAATCAAAAGGGTCTTTGTAGCCGTTTTTTATTCCGCTTGTGTAAAATGCCGCTAAATAAGCCAGAAAAATACTTATAAAAAAGAAGAGTATTTTTTTCATTTTTTCTTAAATTTTCTTTATTAAAGGAATAAACAAATTTAAAAAAAATAATGATTAAAGCGAACGGTCGGGTCTTGTTTTTTTATTATTTGAATTTACAAGCCATACACCGAAAAATATAATTCCCATAAACACAAATTGTAAGAAACTGATTTTTTCACCGTCGAATAAGCCCCAAAAAATAGCAAAAACAGGTATTATATACGTAATTAATGAAGCAAAAACAACACCGACATAATCCGTAAGGTGATAAAAAAGAGTAACGGCAATTGCCGAACCGCCGAGAGCTAAAAGTGCTATGTAGAAAAGCCCTTGAAGTGCACCGGGAGCAGAAAAAGCAGATTTGAAATCCGTAAATAAAAACGAAATGCCCGCAAAGGGTCCGATAATCGCAAATGAAAATATGGTTATTGTAATACCGTCTAAATCCGTCAGTTTGTATTTTATTTCATTTAAACTTACGGCATAAAATATGATTGCCGCCAAAATGTACAACGAATAAAAGTTATTTTCTCCGCTGAAATTAAGATTGTCGCCCAGAACTAAACCTACGGCACCCGCAAAACCTATTAAAGTTCCGAGTATTTTATGACGTTCGGTTTTTAAACCGTAAAAAAGACTTCCCGTTATCAGAGCAATTATCGGAAACAAGGTATTTAACATAGCTGCCATTGAGCTGCTTACCTGTGTTTGTGCTTTTGCAAATAATAATGCCGGAAATAAATTACCGATGAAAGCGACAATTAATAAAGATTTTAAATCTTTTTTTTTGAATTTTTTTAATCGTTTAAATAAAAACGGAATTAAAAATAATGAAGCAAAAAATATACGTAAGCTGCCGACCTGCACCGGGCTGAATGATTCCAGCCCTCTTTTCATTAAAATAAATGACGCTCCCCAAATAAAAGATACAAAAATAAGCAGAATCCATTGCGAAGAGCGATTGTTGAGATTAAGAAATTTCATTTATAAAAGTGTATATAAAGTATGCGAAGTTAACAGAAATCCGGAGAGTAAAAAAAGACCTTAACAAATATTGAAAAGGTCTTTTATGAAAATCAGATTATTTTTTTTCGTCTTTCTCGGCTTTTTTCTTCATATATTCTTCCTGAACCGATTTCGGCAGCGGTTCGTATTGATGAAATTCCATTGAATAATTAGCTCTTCCGCTGGTAATATTTCGGAGTGTTGTTGCATATCCGAACATTTCCATCAACGGAACATAACCGCTGAGTTTTTGAGAGCCCTTTCTGAATCGACGCATCACATCAATTTTTCCTCTTCGTTTGTTGACATCACCTACAACATTTCCGATATAGTCATCCGGTGTTGTAATTTCAATTTTCATAATCGGTTCTAAAAGAATCGGTTTTGCTTTGGCAAATGCTTGTTTAAACAATACCGATGCACAAGTTTGGAATGCTCTGTCGGACGAATCAACCGCATGATGAGCACCGTCTAACAAAACACATTTAATGTCAACAATCGGGAATCCGGCAAGAATACCGCGTTCCATAGTTTTTTCCAAACCTTTGCTTACCGAAGGAATAAATTCTCGCGGAATTACGCCGCCTTTTATTTGGTCTATAAATTCGTAACCTTTTCCCGTATTCGGTTCAAAACGGATAACGGCTTCGGCAAATTCGCCTTTACCGCCGGATTGTTTTGAATGTCGATATTTATGTTCTATTTCTTTCGAGATTGTTTCTCTCAGTGCAACGGCGGGTTCTCCGACTTCAACATCAACTTTAAACTCATCTTTTAATCTGTCAACAATTATTTCAAGGTGTAATTCACCCATTCCCGAGATAATAGTCTCATCGGTTTCTTCGTCGTATTTTGCATTGAACGAAGGGTCTTCATTTGTTAATTTTGCCAATGCTTCGCCGAGTTTTTTTCGGTCGTTTTTATTTTCGGCATTAATTTTTAATTCTATTACCGAAGGCGGAACATGAATAGATTCCAATAATATCGGGTTATCAGGGTCGCATAAAGTATCTCCGGTTTTTGTTGTTTTCATACCGATTAAGGCAACAATTTCGCCGGCACCTGCGGAACTTACTTCTTCTCGGTCTTTTGCACGTATTTTATAAATTCTTCCGATACGTTCTTTTTTTCCTTTTGAAGTATTAATAATTCCCATTCCGCTTTTAATTTCTCCGGAAAAAATTCGGATAAAAGTTTGTTGTCCTACGTAAGGGTCGTTTATTAATTTAAATGCTAAAGCAGAAAACGGTTCTTTTACGGAAGGATTTCTTGTGTGTGTTTTTTCTTCATTATCAATATCCGTTCCCACTACGGCTCCCACATCTATCGGAGAAGGTAAAAAGTCGATTACGGCATCCAATAAAAGTTCAACTCCTTTGTTTTTATAGGCGGCACCCGTAAAAACCGGTGTTATTAATAATTTTAATGTTGCTTCGCGGGCAGCTTTTTTTAATAAATCATAAGGGATTTCTTTTTCTTCAAAATAGAGTTCCATTATTTCATCGTTAAAATCAGCTAATTTTTCAATGAGTTCGGTTCTGTATTTTTCGGCTTCTTTTTTGTAGTTTTCCGGAATTTCGATTTCCGTTCTTTCGTTTTCTCCGAAAATATATGCTTTATTTTTGAGTATATCAATTAATCCGTTAAAATCTTCTTCGGAACCCATAGGGATTTGGAAAGGAACGGCATTGGCATCAAGGTATTCGTTCATTTGAGATACGGCACCGTAAAAATCAGCTCCGGTTCTGTCCATTTTATTAATAAATGCAATACGCGGAACTCTGTACCGGTCGGCTTGATTCCAAACAGTTTCACTTTGCGGCTCAACACCGGCAACGGCACAAAATAAAGCTACCATTCCGTCTATAACACGTAAAGAACGCTCGACTTCAATTGTAAAGTCAACGTGTCCGGGAGTGTCTATAATATTAATTTGAGAATCTTGCCAATTACAAGATATAGCTGCCGAAGCAATGGTGATTCCTCTTTCTTGCTCTTGTTTCATAAAGTCCATGGTTGCTTCACCGTCGTGAACTTCACCTACTTTACGCGTTACACCCGTATAAAATAAAATACGTTCGGTTACGGTTGTTTTCCCGGCATCAATATGTGCCGCAATGCCTATGTTTCTTAATTTTTGAAGTTTCATTTTTTGATAAAAAAGATATTTTAAATTATTGTTTTGTTTATGTTTTAAAACATTCCGGTTCTAAAAAGTCCGCAAAGGAAAGACTTTTTTTTAAAATTATATCTTTTATGCGTGTTTTTTTATAATTAATTTTTTAATACTGTCATAAATAGGGACTTTCAGGAAATAGGGACTTTTTGATTTGAGTAAGAATTTTGCAAATTGCCGAAGAGACCTACAAGAATTTTTGTTACTTTTGTGTTAAGACAATAGCGAAGTACTCCGGCGAAACTAAAAGCAAATATAATTACCCCGAAATAAGCAATATTTTATGCAAAACGGGGTAATATTAAGTCTTTATTTTCAAAAACCGTTTAATATGAGAGAAATTGATAAAGCAATTGAAGATGTAT
>CAZCPV010000094.1:8776-10452 GCA_964500765.1 uncultured Draconibacterium sp. | reverse complement strand
GTCGGAGCCGTACTGTTTTTATATTCTTCTTTGCTCATGTTTAAATTCGGTTTAATTTCCGGATTATAAATTTCCCGTTTTTTAAATCCGCCGTATGCAAATGTACGGGCAATACCTATTGCCCCTATTGCGTCTAATCTGTCGGCATCCTGCACTACGGCAAATTCGGGAGAAAAATATTCGCTCCTTTTATGTCCGCCGAGAAAAGATATGTTTTTAACGATATTAACAACTTGTGTAACAGTTTTATTATCAATGTTTAAAGAATCTAAAAACGCTTTTGTTTTTTTACTTCCAACGGTTTCGTCTCCTTTATGAAATTTATGGTCGGCAATATCGTGAAGCAAAGCGGCAAGTTCGCAAATAAACGAATCGGCATTTTCCGTTTTAAGAATTAAACGTGTATTTTTTAAAACTCTTTCAATATGATACCAATCGTGCGAACTGTCGGCATTTTGTAAACTTTGTTTTACAAACGAAACAGTTTTTTCAATTATTTGTTTTTCCGTCATCTATTTAAAAATACTCAAATTTGTAAGTTTCTGATTTCGGCGTTCTAAAAAAACAAATTCGATAATCAACAAAAGAAATGCAACAAAAATAAAATACGGAAATAAATCGGCATAATCCTGTATTTCAGTCTTTCCGCCTTTTTCACCGAGTGTATCTATTTGGTGCTGAATTTTATTAATATCCGAAAAGAAATTTCCGGTATCGAAATATTTTCCGCCGCCGGCATTTGCAATTTGTTGCAAAAGAACTTCATTAAGTTTTGTAAGAACTGTTTTTCCTGTTTTATCTTTCTTGTATTCACCGGTTTGCAAATCGGGAATCGGAACGGCGGATTTTTTCCCTATACCTGCGGTTGAAATGATTATTCCGTTTTTATGTGCATTTTTTGCCGCATCAATGGCTTCTTGTTCGTGATTTTCGCCGTCGGTAAGTATTAAAATCAGTTTTTGACTTTTTGTATCGCTTTTGTCAAACATATTTGCCGCCAAATTAATTGCCGCAGCCAAATTTGTTCCTTGTACGGGAACAATATCCGGTGTTATCGAAGATAAGATAACGTCGGAATTGGAAAAATTTGAAGTCAGCGGAATTTGAACGAATGCTTCGCCGGCAAAAATAATTAATCCCATTCTGTCGTAGGGATTTTTACGATACAACTCACTGATAATCTGCTTTGCACGATGTAAACGGTCGGGTTTTACGTCTTGTGCGAGCATACTGTTCGATACATCGAGGGCAAAAATAATTTCGCGATTTTTTGTTGTTTCAACTTTTATTTTATTGCCCGATTGCGGTCGTGCCGCTGCGAGAATTAAAAATATTAATGCCGTGCCGAGTAATATATTTTTAAATAAAATTCGATACCTCGAATAATCGGGTACCAAATTATCGATTAAATTCTCATCGCCGAAACGTTTCAATGCTTTTTTTCTGAAATATTTTGCACCGATATAAAGCAAAATAAATAAAGGAATTAAAAGCAAAAGCCAAAAATATTCCGGATTTTTAAATTGAAACAAGTTCATTTTTAATTGATTTATAGTTATTTACGGCAAAGTTCTTAAAACGGTATATCTCAATAAAATTTCAAAAACCAAAAGAATAAGTGCGGGAATTAAAAAACGCATATATTCTTCCTGCATTTGTTTTCCGAGTTTTTCTTT
>CAZCPV010000094.1:3280-8676 GCA_964500765.1 uncultured Draconibacterium sp. | reverse complement strand
GCATTATTTTCTCCGTCGGTTAAAAGTATCACAATTTTACTTTTCGATTTACTGTCTTTCAGGTCGTTAACGGCGGTTGCCAATCCGTGCCCTATGGCTGTTCCGTCGTCGATAATTCCTTGTTTTACACCGCTAAACAGATTAATCAAAACTTTATGGTCGATTGTTACGGGACATTGCGTAAATGCTTCGCCGGCAAAAACCACCAAACCGATGCGGTCGTTTTCTTGTTTGTTAATAAATTCTATGGCAATATTTTTTGATGCTTCCAAACGATTGGGTTTAAAATCTCGGGCAAGCATACTTCCGGAAATATCCAAAGCAATAACAATATCAATGCCTTGCGTAGTTTTATTTTCTGCTTTTTCAATTTGCGGACGGGCTAAAATGAAAATTAATAAGATAAAAACAGCCGACCGGATAATAAATAAAAGGTGTCGCAAATAATATTTTAACGGCTTTTTAAAATTTTCAAACGTTTTTATTGAAGAATATTGCAAACTTGCCTGCGATTTCGATTTTTTAAAAATATACCGTGCCGTTGCCGGTATCAGCAACAATAAAAGCCAAAAATATTGAGGATGTACGTATATCATTTCAGTTCTTTTTTGTCTTCGCCGTCATCTGGATTTTCTTGTTCCGCATGTTCCGCCGGTTTTGTTTTTTCTATAAAATTATATGCATATTCAAACATAATTTCATTTTCGTATTCGTCGGGTTTGTTTTTCGCAAATTTTACCGTGTCGGACAAGGATAACAACTCTCGCAATTTATTTTTTAAATCATCGCTTGCGTAGTCCGTTTGTTCAAAATTTTCAATAATTTCGGAGGTTACCTGCTCCGGTGCCGGAATATTGAACCGTTCTTCCGTGTAGGCACGAATTATATTACTCATTTCGGTATAAAACGGCTTTAAGTCATCTTTTTTATGAAGATTTTTCTTTTTCAATTTGTTTAAACGTTCAATTGCTTTAACATGAGCCGGAATTTTCGGTTTTTCTTTTATAAATAAAGGTTTATTATCAATTTTACGTTTTCTGATATACCTTATTATAAAAAATATGAGAATCGTAAGAAATAAAATGACCGAAATATACAAGCCGAAACGATGCATAAATTCCTTAAAAGTCATAGGGGCATCTTTCGGTGCCTTAATATCGGCAATTTTAAATTTTTGCGTTGTATCAATTTTGCTTATAAAAGCACTGTCGGGTTTAAAATAATTTACTTTTAACTTTACGGGATTAGACGTAAGCGTATCGCCGTCAACAATAAATTTCAATCCTTTTATCAGAAATAAACTGTCGTCAAAAGCCGTAACCGTAATCGTTTGTTTCAAAAAATTATCTTTTTTATCTTTATGAACAGCGGATTGGTTTACAATTTCAACTCCCGGAATAAGCTCTTTATCAAAAACCGGAAATTGAATATTTTTTCCGGCATCGCCGGAAATTTCAAGCGTTAAATCGGCTCTGTCGCCTACGGTAATTTCTTTTTTATCAAAATACACTCGTTGCGAAAACATTGTTAATACGCTAAATATCAGCAAAATAAATATGACAAAACGTTTCATTATATTTTATTTTCGTCAAAATTAAAAACAATCATTCAATTAATATCAAATAAAGAATAATTTTATGCGTTTTTTATTGCAATGGCAGAAGATTATAAAGGCATAAAATTTCAATTTGAAAACACGGGCAAAACGATAAATAAACACCCTCTATTGCCCGAATTAAAAAAATATTGTTTTTTATTTGAAAAAAACAAACTTGCACCTTTATATAAAGGCGGTTCTTCCGGAAATTTAAGTTTCAGAACAAAAACCGGCAAAAATGAGTTTATCATAACTGCAAGTCATACGGCACTTAGAGAAAATATGTCGGATACCGATTTTTCGGAAGTTATTTTTTGTGATGAAAAAAATAACTTCGTGAAAGCAAACGGAATAAAAACACCGTCGTCGGAAACAATTTTACATTATTTAATTTACAAAAACCGACCGGAAATTAATGCCGTTTTTCACGGACATTCGCCGGAGATTACAGCAAATGCCGAAAAACTGAATATTCCCGTTACGGAAAAAGATGAAGAATACGGAACAATAAACGCTGCTTTTTCGGCATTAAAATTAATGAGAAATCATGATTTTATTGTATTGAAAAATCACGGTTTTGTTGCCGGCGGAAAAACACCGGAAGAAACCTACAAAAAAATCGAATACTTTTTAAATCAATGGAAATCAGATTAATATGAAAAAAATATTTTTTTATTCTTTCCTTATTTTAATTTTAGCGACAGCATGTAAGAACAATATAAAACAAAAAATTCCGGATGCCGGAAACAAAATTATTCAAGCATCCGAAATTAACCGGAAAATAAAAAAAGGCGAAGCTGTTTTAATGCGAAATGCAGCCATTCTCGGTGATATCGATTTTACGCTTGCAGAAAATTCAAATATTATAAATTCAGGGCAAATAAAACATTACGTAAATTCTTCCGTAACACTGTACGATTGTACAATTAAAGGCAAAGTAATTGCATGCAAAAAAACTAAGAATTTTCTTGAAATCTCTAAATTCAATAAAAATATAACCTTTGTAAATTGCACATTTCAAGATACCGTTGATTTCTCAAATTCGGAATTTACCGAGCTTGTAAATTTTTCAAATTCCCTGTTTCAAAACTATGTTGATTTTAAATCCGTAGGCACCGGTCGAGGCAGATTTTTATTTACCGGAACACATTTTATAAAGTTCTCAAAATTTGACCTTATGAACATCGGCGGTTTTTCCGATTTTTCAAATGCCGTTTTTGACGAAGACGTATTATTTCAATCTTCAAAATTTGAATATCCTGCACGTTTTGCCGTTATAAAATTTAATAAAAACGCAATTTTTACGAATACAAAATTTTATGATGACGTATTTTTTAATTATTCCGAATTTGCTCGAAGCATAAAATTTAATTCATCCGTTTTCAGAGGAAGAACGGAATTTATAAAAACTGAATTCAATATGATTTCCGAATTTAAAAATTGCTTATTTCTCTGTGAAACAAAATTTTCCGATGCCGAGCTAAAAGGAATTTTAACTTTTGAAAACAGTATTTTTTATATATCAAATCCGGAGAAATTTAAAATCAAAATATCCGACGGCAGTGATTATATTCTTGATAAAACGCAGTCCTTAATTAAAAATTGAATTAAAAACGATTTCAAAATAAAAAAAAGTATTATCTTTATAACCTAAAATTTAAACCTCAAATATTATGAAAAAATTAATCAACAAAATTCTTATTTTAAGTTTTATTATCGGAATATTCGGTATAATGCCGAGTTGCGACCCCGACAATCAAAATTTTTCACTCGAAAATCTCGGGTGGTACGGGTTTGAAGGCCCCTACGGTGATGATACAACATCTATCGAAAACGACATCTATCTCGGCTCCGGCCAATTACCTTCTTCCGTAGATTTATCTCCTTATTTTCCCCCGATAGGCGATCAAGGTTCATACGGAACATGTGTTGCGTGGGCAACCGGTTATAACCATAAATCATTTTTGGAAGCATGGGACGATAACCACAGAACAACTTTTAACAGCAGTCAAATGTTCAGCCCGAAACATTTATTTTGGTCTATTCCGAGTTCTAAAAAAGGGGGCGATTGTAACGGAACCGGTTTTGAAGCCGCCTATGACATAATGATTTCAAACGGTATTGCAAATTTAGCTACAACTCCTTACACAAATTTGGGCGATTGCTCAAGTTCACCTTCAAGCAGTGAAAATACCAATGCCGCCAATCATAAAATTGAAAGTTACAGGCAAGTTGATTTAAATATTCAAAAACTAAAAGAATATTTGGCTCAAAACAGAGCACTCACTTTCGGTGCAAAACTCGGAGAAAATTTTATGGCTTGGAACTCTTCCGATGTTATTTATGATGATACCGACACATATCACGGACAACACGCATACCACGCAATGACCCTTTGCGGATACGATGATTCAAAAGGAAACAACGGTGCATTCAGAGTGGTAAATTCTTGGGGTACCGGTTGGGGCGACGGCGGTTATATCTGGGTTGATTATAACTTTTTTGTTAGCGGCGATTTTGCATTTTGTGCTTTTGCAGCAACAAATAAATTCTCAAATCCCGACGGAGACGGAGATAACCAAGTTGACGACCCGAACTCAGGAACCGATTTAATGGCTTGGGAATTATATGATTTACAAGATGATAGTGACCCCGGAAATCCCAGAGCAAGAGTCGCTAAATACAATGCTTTTAATTCAGGTACCGATAATATTCCGGCTTCAAAAGATTGGAATATTCTGTATATATATTATAATGCCAATAATGCTAATGATTACGGAATTATGTTATTTGATTATTATACTGATGATTACGGTAATTATGGTGAAGATGGTAACTTAGACGGATATTCCGAAGCCGACGGCGACCAAAATTGGTGGAATCATATCGATATTCCTGCCGGACAAAGCGTTGCACAAGCACTTTACGGCGGAACCGATGCTCGTTTCAGTTGGCCATATACAATGCCCTCAATTACAGGCGATTATTACCTTGTAATTATTGTTGACGGCTATGATGTTATTCAGGAATTTGATGAATCAAACAACTATTTTTATTTGACGGACTCCGAAGGCGGTCCTATCACATTCAGCAACGGTGTTATGCAAGAACAACCGGCTAAAAATTTTGAGAAAAACT
This sequence comes from uncultured Draconibacterium sp., assembly GCA_964500765.1. Lineage (GTDB taxonomy): Bacteria > Bacteroidota > Bacteroidia > Bacteroidales > JAADGE01 > JAADGE01. The sequence goes on along the minus strand of CAZCPV010000094.1, from coordinate 3,941 downwards.
TAAATCCGCAAATGGGTGATCCGTCTCCGAGACAAACAGCCGTGAATAAACAACATATTAATACATACAGTACAAAAGAAATCAGGAAATTAATAAAATACAGATTAGCTTCCGGCGATATTCAAAGAAAAGCTGCTATATATGACAAATCAAATAATAGAGGACATAAAAAAACAAATAATTAATATGTAACTCGTCTCTCCGAGGCGAACTTTTGAAACGACTTGTAACTCGTCTCTCTGAGGCGAGTTTTTTTATAATCTCTCTGAGGTAAGTTTTTTTATTTGTTCTTTGTCATAAAAATCTTTAAAGAATTATTTTACTTTTGTTAAAAATTATAAAAGTAAAACAAACTTAACATGATAAATCAACAATTATTAAATCCGAAAAGTATTGCCGTAATAGGCGGAAGTGATGATATTCACAAACCGGGCGGAAAAGTTCTATACAATATCATTAAAGGTAACTACAAAGGAAGATTATATGTTTCAAATCCGAAACAAAATGAAGTTCAGGGAATTAAATCCTATAAAAATTTGAATGACTTGCCCGAAACAGAACTTGCAATTCTGGCAATTGCCGCAAAATATTGCACCGATGCCGTAAAAATTCTTGCCGAAACAAAAAACACAAAAGCATTCATCATTCTTTCGGCAGGTTT
>CAZCPV010000094.1:0-3180 GCA_964500765.1 uncultured Draconibacterium sp. | reverse complement strand
GAAGAAGTCTTGGAATATATGGATTTAAGTTATGAAGAAGGAAAAAGTCCGAAAGTAAAACTCCTGTATCTCGAACAAATTAATAAGCCCGAAAAACTTCTTAAACACGCAAGTTCGCTTATTCGCAAAGGATGCAAAATTGCTGCCGTAAAAGCAGGCAGTTCCTCTGCCGGAAGCCGTGCCGCATCTTCGCATACCGGTGCATTGGCAAGCTCGGATGTTGCCGTTGACGCACTTTTTAAGAAAGCCGGTATTGTTCGATGCTACGGAAGGCAGGAACTTATTACCCTAGCATCTGTTTTTATGTATCCCGAACTGAAAGGTAAAAATATAGCAATTATCACACATGCCGGCGGACCTGCCGTTATGCTCACCGATGCTTTGGAAAAAGGCGGTTTAAATATACCGAAGATTGAAAATCCGAAAACAAACGAATTGCTTGAAAAACTTTTTCCCGGTTCATCCGTTGCAAATCCCATTGATTTTTTGGCTACCGGAACAGCCGAACAACTTTCCGAAATTATCGATTATTGCGATAACGAATTTGATGAGATTGACGGAATGGCGGTAATTTTCGGAACTCCCGGCTTAAGCCGTGTTTTTGATGCTTATGATGTAATTGATAAAAAAATGAAAACTTGCAAAAAACCGATTTATCCGGTTTTACCTTCCATAAATGAAGCAAAAGAAGAAATTTCCGAATTTACGGCAAAGGGCAGAGTTTTCTTTCCGGAAGAAGTTTTGCTCGGAAATGCTTTGGCAAAAGTTTTTTATACCGACAAACCCGAAAACGAAAATACTAAATTACCCGAAATTGATAAAAAAACAATACGAACAATTATTGAAACTTCCGGAAACGGCTATTTAAAACCCGAAAAAGTTCAATTGCTTCTTGATGCCGCCGGAATAAATCGGGCAAAAGAATTTGTTGCCGAAACAGCAGAAGATGCTTTACAAAAAGTAAAAAAAATTGCTTTCCCGATTGTGATGAAGGTTGTAGGACCCGTGCATAAATCGGATGTCGGCGGTGTTGTTCTGAACGTAAAAAATGAAGAACAGTTAAAAGCAGAATTTAATCGCATGATAAAAATTAAAGATACAACGGCAATTCTTATGCAACCGATGTTAAGCGGAACGGAACTTTTTGCCGGTGCCAAATACGAGGACAAATTCGGGCATCTCGTTTTAGCAGGTATGGGCGGTATTTTTATTGAAATATTAAAAGATGTTTCAACGGCATTGTCTCCCGTTTCGGAAAAAGAAGCCGAAAAAATGATAAAATCCTTAAAATCATACAAATTAATTGAAGGTACGCGAGGACAAAAAGGCATTAACAAAAAGAAATTTACGGAAATAATTACACGACTTTCCGCATTGCTCGAAGCCGCACCCGAAATTAAAGAACTTGATTTAAATCCTTTGCTCGGAACACCGGAAAATGTAATTGCCGTTGATGCACGCATTAAAATTGAAAAATAATGAAAAAAATACATTTACCATCTTTAACGCTAATATTAATTTTAACATTTTCCTGTAAAAAGGAAATACCACAAATTCAAAATCCAAGTCCGCCGATAGTTTATATTGCAAGTGACGGAAGCGGAAATTATAATTGCGACGGCAAAAGTGATCAAATTGAAATAAATACTGCCTTAGATTTTGTTGCAGAAAACGACGATTACACAACAGTTCATTTGAAAGGTCCGAACACGTATTGGATAAATGACCCTGTCTATATTTCTGCCAACACTATTTTAGAAGGCGATAAAGATGCAGTTGTAAAACTTGTTGATAATGCAAAATGGAAGAAGAAATACAAACCTCTTATCGGACAAAAAGGAACGGTATTTAAGGTAATAATGGAAGACCGAAGCATTACAACAGGAAATATCACAATCCGCGGTTTTGAACTTGACGGGAACAGAATTAATCAAAGCGAACCGGAAGGTGCAAGTTATTATCGGATGATACAATTACAAAATTGTTATAATGTAACTATAAATGATATGTATATCCATCACGGGCTTGCCGACGGAATACTTTTAGAATGGGCTGAAGGAGAAACAGCTTACGATATTAATTCTGAATTTTATAACAATCGTATTCACTACGACGGTCATGACGGAATATATATCGGGCAAGCTGATAATTTTGAAATTTACAATAATGATATAACCAATACAAGAACAGATGCAAGTATAAGAACACAAAACTGCAATCATTTTAAAATTTACAATAATATTGCAGGAAATGCACCTGACAGAAGAATGTCCGGGGTAGCAGCCGTTCATGTCATGAATTACGGCAACATACCTTGTAACGATGCAGAAATATATAACAATTTTTTTTACGGTAATCAAACTTGGCACGGCATCTGGCTGGAGCAAATAGATAAAGGCGGAGCCGGTTCATTAAATACACACTCAAATGTGTATATCCATCATAATGTTATATCTCAATATAAATTAGCCGGAATCGGTATTTACGGTTTCAATAATACGCGAATTGAAAACAATACTATTGAAATCAGTTCGGAAGGGGCAGGAATTACATTCTATTCGGGCGACCCCGTAAATACAGCATTATCCGGCTGGCAAACTTTCGTTAAAAACAATATTATTGTTAAAAACTTTACTTACGGAATAGATAACAGACAACCGTCAATACACACTTTTATTTCAGATTATAATTGCATAAACGGAAATATCGCAGGAAATTACAATAATGTTTCGTCTTCAACAGATATTTATTCCGACCCGATGCTTGCCTGTGAATATGAGCTTCATGACCGCTATTATAATGCAACAAGCTACTATATTTTCAGTCCGATATGGGCAAATGCCCAAAATGAAGAAGACCACGCTAATCCTGTTTGTCGCACCGATTTAGGAGCAAATAAAGTATGGAATATTTATCATTTGAAATCAGAAAACGGACGTTGGGACGGTTCTCAATGGATTATTGATACCGCAACAAGCCCTTGTATAGATGCAGGAGACCCTGCATTTGATTATTCTTACGAACCTTTGCCAAACGGAAATCGAATAAATATCGGAGCTTTCGGAAATACACAATATGCTTCTAAATCAAAATAGAAGATATTTGTTTTTTTATGAAAATTAACGATTCATTAGGTTATAACGATATTGAAGATATTACAAAATTACTTATCAATTCAAT
>CAZCPV010000093.1:0-10455 GCA_964500765.1 uncultured Draconibacterium sp. | reverse complement strand
TTTTCAAATGCTTCAACAAGAAAATCGGGAGCAACCGGTTTACCGTTTTTTAAAACAACAACGATAACTTTTGCTGCGGCAATAAATTTATTATCCGGTTTTCGATAAATCGCCTGATTAAAAATAATTCTGACATTTCCTTTTTTTTCGTAATTTACTTTACAGATAAAACCGTCACTGCTTTTGAGCGGAAATTTATAATCAATTTCGATGCGATAAACAACCGGGTCAATCTGTTCGGCATGCAATTTAGCAAAGCTTATTCCTGCGGCAAGCAAAAATTTATGCCGTGCATGCTCAAAATAATTTTGATAAACGGCATTATTTACAATCCCCTGAATATCACATTCATAATCTCTGACATCAAGTTCGGTTTCAAAAATATATTCCATAGAAAACGACTAATACTGTTCTTTTTCATTCGGAAAATCTTCCGAACGTACGTCTTTTACGTAAGCCGCAACGGCACCTTTTATTTCGGTCGATAAATCGTGGTAGCGTCTTAAAAAACGCGGTGAAAATTCTTGGGTAATACCCAGCATATCGTGAAAAACCAAAACTTGTCCGTCAACACCGCCGCCGGCACCTATTCCTATAACCGGAATTTTTATGCTGTGTGCAACTTCTTCGGCTAATTTAGCGGGTATTTTTTCCAATACAATTGCAAAGCATCCCAAACTTTCAAGTAATTCGGCATCTTTTCGTAATTGATTTGCTTCTTCTTCTTCTTTGGCTCTTACAACATACGTTCCGAATTTATGAATAGATTGCGGCATCAAACCGAGATGCCCCATAACGGGAATACCGGCAGATAAAATTCTGATAATTGATTCTTTCACCTCTTCACCGCCCTCTAATTTTACGGCATGTGCACCGGTTTCTTTCATAATTCTGATTGCCGAATCTAAGGCATGTTTTGAATTTCCCTGATATGTTCCGAAAGGTAAATCTACAACAATTAATGCCTTTTCCACCGCTCTCACCACCGATTTGGCATGGTAAATAATCTCATCCAATGTTAAAGGCAAAGTTGTATCGTAACCCGCCATTACGTTTGCGGCAGAATCGCCGACCAAAATAACATCAATGCCGGCTTGATCGACCAATTTTGCCATAGAATAGTCATACGCCGTAAGCATGGCAATTTTTTCATTTTTTGCCTTCATGGCTTGTAAAACATGTGTAGTAATTTTTCGGGCTGCTTTGTGAATTGACATACTGTTTTTTTAAGAAATTTATATTATTTTATTTTTCAAGCTGCTCATTATCAGCAAATTTCGGTTTATCTTTTTCCTTTTCGGAAATAATAACATGATTTTCGGTTTTTTCATCTTTTATTTGCAGAAAACGTTTTAAAGACGGTTTATTTAACAAAACGGCAACAAAAATAATCCCGAACATATACAAAGGTTCGTACATTTTATTGATATAGAATGCCGCAAGTGTTAATATTGCCGCAAATTCAAATAAAGAAAAGTTAATAAGAACAGTCATAAAATATATTTCCGCTTTTTGTTGTATGCCGGTTTTCTTTACTGCCTGTTTCCTTTTTATATCATAAATCTTATACGAAAGCGGCACAACAGCAATTACAATAATGTAAGAAAGGTACAAAAATACGATATTAAAATCATTACCGGATTTAAGAGTTTCTTTCGGAACCTCAACAAGATAATAAAAAAATAAACTGAAAAATGCGATTAATTCAAATAAAAAAAACAACCAGATGAAGGTATAAAATTTGCTTTTTTTGTTTATATAATTATTAATTTCTTCCGGTGTCATATTATTTATTTATTTAACATTCAACAATTTAATTTCATAAATCAAGGTCATAAACGGCGGGACGTAATCTTTCAGTCCGCTTTCTCCGTATGCTGTTTTCGACGGGGCAATTAATTTAATTTTATCGCCGACTCGCATGCCGGCAATTGCTTCGTTCCATGCCGGAATTACATGTTCGTCTCCCAAAACAAAACTGACCGGCTCAGCTTTGTTTATTGACGAATCAAAAATTTTACCGTTAATGTATTTTCCCGTAAAATTTATCGTAACGGTTTTGCCTTTTTCGGCTTTTTTTCCCCTTCCGTTTTTTAATTTTATAATATAAATACCGCTTGATGTCGGCTTTTGCGTAATATTTTCGGCACTCAAATATTCGTTAAGAATTTGTTGTTCTTCTGCCTCTTTTTTCAGTAAATATTGCTTATATTCCGTATTTAATTGATGTTCAGATACAATATTAACAATTTTTACTTCAAATCGCAATTTTTCATTCGGTAAAATAAAATCCGGGATTGTATCACGTTTTGTTTTTCGATAAAAATTTTCGGCAGGAATTAAAAACGAAGCACTGTCGCCGGTTTTCAGCATTTTCAGTGCGTCCTGAATTATACCGTCGGTTTTTGCTTCACCGATTTGTACTCGAAACTTTGCCGGCAAATCATCGGAATTAAAAAGTAATGAATCCGCCTCATTGTAATATTTTAATTTTAAGGTAACAATATTGCCTTTTAAAATTTCAGCCCCGCCGGGATTTTTCGATACAAACTTATATTCAAAACCGCCGGGATTTTTTAAATAGTTATTTTCATTTTTACATGAAAAAAAAACGAATCCGATAAAAATAAATGAGAAAAAGATTTTTATACGTATCATTTTTAAGAAATGTTAAGTTGCAAAGATAAAAACTATTAACTGCCGAAAGCAAAGAATAATCATTCTTTTTTTTCGAAATTTATAAACTTAAATCGGGTTAATAAATCATTTATCATCAATTATCATTATTTCATCACACAAATATCATAATTCATCAACTTATTTTGCCGAAACATCAAAAAAAAGTAAAAATCTTAATTATTATTTCACCCTGATAATCTGATTATTACAAAATTTTAATGAATTATTTTTAAGTTTTATTAAAAATAAGAGCTGTTTTTTTTTATTTTAAAATTTTTTTAATATAAATTTGTCAAGAGTTTTATACTCATAAAGTGTTTTTTTCATAGTAAGTTTTAGGTTAGTTGTTAAAGGCGGAATTTCCAATTCCGCCTTTTTTTATTTCCGTAAAAAATGACTTTACGAAACTTATTTTTGTATTTTACAGTACTTGGGAACAAAACCGGACAAAATGAGTTAAAAGTATAAAGTTGAAAGGGAAAAGTTGAATGTTTATTTTTGACTTTAAATATTATCCGATAATCTTTATAAAATTGGGTTAAAATTTTATTTCATAAGAAATAAAAGGTATTAAGGGAAATAAACAGATTTTCTTCAACTCCGGTTTTTTGGGAATATTATTCAATGTTTGCGTATCCCAATAATAATAATACGGATTTTTTCTGTTATAAGCATTATAAAGACCTAATTGAAAGATTCTTGTTGTTTTTATAATTTTTGTTTTTATAATTTTCCTTTTAAAAGAAATATCTAATCGATTATAATCTGCCATACGTACATTATTACGTGAAGCAGGAGCGGAGAATTTACCTTCACCTCCCGCTGTAGGAAAAATCGTAATATCGGGAACATTTTGGGTTGCAAAAGTAACAGGTTTACCGGTAAGATAGAACCAACTTACATTTACTGTCCATTTTTTATTTATTTTTTCGTTTATATATAAGGAAATATCATGCGTTCGATCAAAATCATAAATATATTCAAAACCATTGTTAATATTATTAAATTTACGTGTTGTTTTTGACAATGTATAAGATATACCGAAATTTAAGTTTTTAAATTGTTTATCTGCAAAAAATTCAATCCCTGCGGATTTTCCCGTACCGTTTGTTTCTGTTTTTTCTTCCCAAGATGTTTTTATGTCAGATAAAAGTGTTAATTCTTTCAATTCCGTTAAATGAAATAATTGTTTATAATATAATTCAACCGAAAAATTAAAATTTTCAAGTTCCGAATGATAGTAACCCAATGAATATTGTAATGATTTTTGAGGGACTGATATTTCGGAAGCCGGTATGTAAAAAACATTCTTTATACCTAAATTTGAAACCGATAAAGCATGAAAATTTTGATGAACTGAATTGAAGGAGGACTTAATTGAATTTTTATCGTTTATATTAAAACTTAAAACAACACTCGGGTCGGATTGAAAAGATATTTGATTTTTTAAAAAAATACAGTTTAGTCTGACACCCGTATAAAATGAAATATATTTATTTAATGTAAAATTACTGCTCAAATATACGGCAGCTAAGTTTTGTTTGTAAATAATCGGGATATATTTTTTCTCTGTTTCATAATTAACAGAAGAAATTATTGCAGGTTCAAAATTTTTGTGTCCGGCAAATAAACCGAAACGAATTTGAAGCGTATTTAAAAATTGATATTCAAAATTTAAATTTAATCCGATATCGGTAATTCTGTTTTTACTCTCCGATATATTTTCAGTATTATTTTTGTTATTGTCTGTCAATCTTTTAAATGTATTCTTGTAATCAGAAAAATACAATATTAAATTGCCGTATAAGCCCGAATTCCAATTTTTATTCCATCTTACAGCTCCTAAAATATTTCCCCATTTTCTGATATTTTTTCCTGAAGTAAACAGTTCGTTATTTGTTTTTTTGTCTTTTCCCGAATAAAATGTAAAAAAAAGTCTGTTTTTTGTTCCTGCTTTTGTATTTAATTTTACATATAAATCATTAAATCCGTATCCGTAAAAAAATTTATTTCGGGAAGCATAGGGAAAAAGTTTTATCGCAGGTTTAAGAGTAAACCCTCTGAAACTTACGATAAAAGATGATTTGTTTTTAATAACGGGACCTTCAGCAAAGAACCCCGAAGTAAGCAAGCCGAAATTAATTCCTGCATGATATTTTTTCATATCTCCGTTTTTCAAACTTATATCAAATACGGAAGATAAACGATTTTCATATTTCACGGGAAAACCGCTTTTGTATATTTTTACATTACTGATTGTTTGGGTGCTGAATGATGAAACCAATCCGTCAAGATGATTATAGTGATATATGGGGATACCGTCAATAACAACTAAATTTTGATCTGTACTTCCGCCTCTTACAATAACGGCACTCATTGCTTCCGTTCCGGAATTTATGCCGGGTAAAGTTTGTATTGATTTGATAATATCGGATTGAAATCCGGATATCGGCATTTTTTTTATTTCTTTAATATTAAGATTAAAATATCCCGTATTATTTTTTGCAACAGAATTTCTGCCGGCAATAATTTTCACCTCATCAAGAGTTTCGAGGGTTAATTTTATATTTTTTTGAAAATTCTTTTCTAAATGTAATTTTTCAGTATAAGAATTATAACCGATATAAGAGATTTGTATTTCAGCTTCATTACCTTTTATTGTTAAAGAATAAAAACCGTTTGTATTTGAATAGGTTCCCGTTTTGCTTATTTTATCATAAATAAAAGCATCTTTTATCGGTTCGGCTGTTTCTTTGTCGGTAATAAATCCGGTTAATTTATAGTTTTGTGCATCTGTTTTAAAAATAAAACTTAAGAATAAAACAAACAAGAGATATTTCATAGATAATTATTTTAAGGTGTAATATTTACAATATTACAACTGTCAATTGAAAAACTGAAAGCATAAATATTTACAAAAGCATCAGGAACCATACTATAGGGGATATATAGAGGTTTAGGGTCAAAAAAACCGGAGTTCTCTGTATATTCTTCATGAGCTGTTTTCTTTATTAGTGAAGCATAGTAACTGTCTGATATTGAGAATAAATATACATACGGTATAAAATTTCCGTTTTCTGCAACACTTGAGAAAGTGAAAGTCATGCTGTTTTCTGTTCCTCTTTCAATATCTGCGTCTTTAAAAATAATATCTTTACCGCTGAAACCATAACTGTTTTGTGTAACTAAAGTGTCGGTATATTTAATAAAGACATTAGAATAATAGTGTACATGTGTATTTGCAGAAGCAACAAAATTTAAAGTTATTTGATGTTGAATAAAATATCCTTCATGGGAGCTTGCAACATTCGGTAATATAAATAAGGTATCAATGTTTGTCGCTTCCGGAATACTGCTGCTTACAGTTATTTCTGAATAATTTTTATATTTCAACGTAAAAGTATATTCATTTGAATTTTCAAGGATTTCATTTGAAGCATATTTTATTCCGTTATTAAACAATAAGTCCGTATCTCTGTAATTATCAGAGAAAAACGTATCTTTTTCAACATGTAATAATTCTTTATATACATTGTTTTTATAAAGTTTACAATTAACGTGTAATGTGTCTGTTTCGGGAAAATCCGGATTGTCCGTATCAGTTGTTTCTCCGATATATGCAAAAGCAGGTTTACCGTCTTGAGCAACAATATAAAAAACAGGTTTATTTTCATCATGAAAACTAATATTCATATTTTTTTTACATGACGAGAACGTGAAAAAAACAAATATTATAAAAAAATATTTCATCTGCAGATGTATTTTAAAAAGTACTGATAAAACGGGTTATCAGTACTTTTTAAGTTTACGTTATTAATTACAATTATTTTCAATATCACAACTTCCTGAATAATTTACTTTAAAATGTAAATTTGTTGAATACGACTTTAATCGTCTTGCTTTTTTGTAAATACTGTAGTGTAAACTTCCGTATCCGCTTGTTGAAAATGTTCCGGAATCACTTTGCTTTTTATTTTCCCAAGAATAATTTTCATTCGTTGAAATATAATTTTTATAACTTTCCGAACCGTTAACTTGGGCATATAAAGAATAATAAATACCGGTTCTGTAATATCTTATCCATGCTTCGTGTGTCTGAATATATTTATTTTCTCTTTTACCCGTGCAGTATTGGCTTTTTTCACGTACTGCACCTTCATATAAAATCGGCAAAACATCATCGTCAAAAGAAAATGTTTCTAAATCTTTATTTACTGAATTTTCGGCTTTTACATATTCGTATTCAAAATTTAAAGTAAAAACATAAGTCCCGATTTTTATTTGTGCATTCGGTGATAATATTAAAGCCAAAAATATATCATCGCACGGTAAATTATTCAGATTATTTTTTTCTTTATATGTTTCATACATAGATTTAAATCCGACTTTTAATTCCGCATTATTTATTTTTTCAAAATCAACATTTGACCAATTTTCAAGCATTTGCTCATATTCTTTAAAACTGTTAAATGTAAGCATATTATTTTCCGTATGAATTGTGTCTGCAACATTGCCGGTAATAATACCGTTCACGGAAGAATTGGTGCCGTTTGACAAATCTTTTTTCTTACAACTCGAAAATACAACAAATATTCCGAGTACCAAAGCTAATAATAATTTTGATTTTTTCATAATTTAATATTTTTAATGAATATATAATTTTATCACTGCAAAACTGAAAAAAAAAAAAAGGATTTTGAAAAGTTAATTTTTGTGTTACACAACATTTTGGGACAAAAGAAGACAAAAGAAGACAAAAGGGGACAAAAGGGGACAAAATAAGTTGAAAAGGAAAAAGTTGAATGTTTATTTTTTGATATGTGTTGATTTTGGGCAGGTAAAATAAAAATTAATATCTTTGAAGTATGCAAAATGAAATCAATAAACTGATACGCTTTTCGGAAACGCCTTTCGACAGCTTGATGCAACAACGAATTCACAGAGTTTTAATTGTTTGCAGCGAATACGATTCGTTTACTTTGGAAGAAGACGGCAGAATTGAAGAGCAAATTTTCAACGAATATGTTTCGTTAAACCTTCGCTATCCCCCTCGAATTATGCATGCCGATACGGCGGAGCAAGCCCTGCGAAAAATGCAAAAAAACTATATCGACCTGGTTATTACCATGTTAAATGTAGGTCAGAAATTTGATGCATTTGAATTTGCAAAAGAGATAAAACGCAAATATCCGGGAAAACCGGTTGTTGTATTGACACCTTTTTCCAGAGAAGTGTCCCTCATGTTGAGTCATGAAGATTTAAGCGGAATTGATTATGTGTTCAGTTGGCTGGGAAGTGCCGATATTTTGCTTGCCATTGTTAAATTACTGGAAGATAAAATGAATATTGAGCATGATATACGTGCCGGTGTTCAGGTAATTTTGTTGGTAGAAGATTCTGTTCGATATTATTCCGGTTATTTGACCAATATGTATAAAATTTTGCTCGTTCAATCTAAAAAATTTATGAAAGAGGGTTTGAACGAACATCAGCAAATGAGGCGAATGCGGGGAAGACCCAAAATAATGATGGCTAAAAACTACGAAGAAGCCACAGAGATATATAATAAATACAAAAATAATATTCTCGGTATTGTTTCCGATACAAAATTCCCCCGTAACGGAAAAATTGACCCCGATGCCGGTATAAAATTCTTTTCAAAAATAAAAAAAGACAATCGTTTTTTGCCTTTATTGCTCCAATCTTCCGATATAAAAAATAAAAAAAGAGCAAAAGAAATAAAAGTCGGATTTATTCATAAATATTCCGAAAATTTAGCTTTAGAGCTGAAAAATTTTATGAACCTCTATTTTGCTTTCGGGGCATTTCAATTTGTAAATCCGCAAACAAAAGAAGTTATTCGAAAAGCATACAATTTAAAAGAAGTTCACAAAAGTATAAAAGAAATACCCGACGACAGTTTCAGATACCATATTTCTCGAAATCATTTATCTAAATGGCTGTATGCAAGGGCATTATTTCCTCTTGCCGATTTTTTTGCAGGTTTAAAAGAGCAAGATTTTGAAGGCGGATTAAACCAAATAAGAAAATTTATTTATGATAATATTTCCAATTTCAGAAAATCACAATCAAGGGGTGTCATTGCGGAATTTGACAGAGAACATTTTGACGATTCAATTATTTTTTCACGAATGGGACAAGGTTCACTCGGCGGGAAAGCAAGGGGCTTGGCTTTTTTGGATTCTTTAATAAAAAAACATCCGGAACTCGACAAATTTCCGAATACCATTGTAAAAATTCCGAAAACCGTTGTGATTTCAACCGAAATATTTGATAATTTCATGGAAGACAACAACCTGTATCCCTTTGCTTTAGAAAACAGAAGCAATGATGAAATTTTAGAAAAATTTGTTGCGTCAAAAATAAGACAGGAAACCAAAGACGATTTAAAAGCATTTCTGCAAATTGTAGAGAAACCGCTTGCCGTACGCTCTTCAAGCGTTTTGGAAGACTCTCACTATCAGCCGTTTGCCGGAGTTTACTCAACTTACATGTTAGCCAATTCCGGAGATAAGGATACCAATTTAAATCAACTTTTGACAGCCGTAAAATCCGTATATGCATCGGTATTTTTTAAGGAAACCAAAGCATATATGAAAGCAACCAAGAATTTAATCGACGAAGAAAAAATGGGTATCGTTTTGCAGGAAGTTTGCGGAAGCAGATACGAAAACCGATTTTATCCGACTTTTTCGGGCGTGGCACGTTCGGTAAATTTTTATCCTATTGAAGACGAAAAACCGGAAGGCGGAATCGTTAATGTTGCTTTGGGACTCGGGAAACATATTGTGGAAGGGAAGCGAACGTTGCGATTTTCACCGAATTATCCGAAAAAAATTCTTCAACTTTCTTCACCCGACACGGCACTTCGAGATACCCAAAAAACTTTTTTTGCACTCGATTTATCGCCTGACAGTTTTAAAGTTTCAACCGACGACAGTATCAACTATAAATCGTTTCGTATAAAACAGGCGGAAAAAGACGAATCAATTTATGATATATCATCCGTTTACGATTTTCATGACAATGTACTGAAAGAAGGAAAAATGTATGAAGGAAAACGCCTGATTACATTTGCTAATGTACTAAAACACAATTCATTCCCTTTGGTAAATATTATTAAAGAAGTTATGAAAATTTGTGAAAATGCCATGAATAATCCCGTAGAAATTGAATTTGCCGTAAACTTAAATCCGGAAGACAGTTCGTATAAATTTTTTAATCTTCTTCAAATAAGACCGATTGTAGAAGATATTATCGAAGACGAAATAGATTTCTCGAATATTAATATACGAGATTCCGTTTTGTACTCCGAAAAAGTTTTGGGACACGGTGTAATAAAAGGTATTTACGACCTGATTTACGTAAGACCCGATAAATTTGATTCCGTAAATAACCGAACCGTTGTCGGTATTATAGAACAACTTAATAATCAATTTGTTGAGTCAGACAAAAATTACATATTAATCGGTCCGGGAAGGTGGGGTTCGAGCGATCCGTGGTTGGGCATACCGGTTATTTGGTCGCAAATTTCCGCTGCACGCCTGATTGTTGAATCCGGATTGGAAAATTACCGGATAGAACCCAGCCAAGGAACCCATTTTTTTCAAAACCTTACCTCTTTTAAAGTCGGTTATTTTACAATTAATCCTTTTAAAAATGACGGTTTTTGGAATTTGGATTACCTGAATACGCTTCACGCCGATTATGAAGACGAATTTGTAAGGCATATTCATTTTGAAAATGAACTGCTGA
>CAZCPV010000092.1:0-10641 GCA_964500765.1 uncultured Draconibacterium sp. | reverse complement strand
ATTACTATGAGAAAATTTACCGGACAATTAACTTCCCGCTGAATACCTTATTATCAACTATTAATTTATAAAAATAAGTTCCCGAACTCACTTTGGGAGTCCAAACAACATTATAAACACCGTTTTCTTTTTTTCCGTTAAGCAAAGTTTCGACTAATCGCCCCGTTATATCATAAATTGATAAATTTACCTTACCCGTATTTCCCGTTTTAAAACTTATATTCACCTCATTTTCAAAAGGATTTGGATAACAATTTACGAATTCCGATTTTATATTATTAACTGAAACACTTCCGTTTACCGTAGTCGTAAAACTTAACGTTTTAATTTTTGAAATACTATTGTTATCGGTTACGACAAAATCAATATCCCAAGTATTTTCTTCTCCGGGGCAGGTACCTTGAAAAATTCCGTCGGAAGAAATAAACATTCCTGCAGGAAAAGGGCTTGAGACCATTTTTAATTGCGAATTGCTCGGATTTGAAATACCCGATACACTTGAAATCAAATAACTTCCGTTTCCGTTTGAAATACCGGATGCCCAAGATAAATCGGTCGTTATATTATTTCCGTAATAAAATTTAATTTCTCCGCTCGGATATAAAGTAACCGCAACATCAACATTTGCCGATTGGTTTCCGTATAAAGAAGTTTTCCACCGAAAAGTTGCATGATTTGCATCGCCTTCATAAAAAATACCGTCTCCGTCGGAAGGGTAAATCATTAAATCGGAAGCAAAAACAGCAATCATTTTATTCCCGATAACGGCATCTTCGGTTCTTAAATAACTGAACCCGGGTTCAAAAAGCAGAGAACCGTCCGTGCTTACATACAGTTGATTAAATAATTCTCCGTAAAACGGAAAATCAAAATCTATGGTTTTACCGACATAGCCGTCGTCATTATCCGAAGGAGTTAATTGTGAAGAACTTATACTCGGATAACTTTCCGACAAGGAACTTTCGGCATATTTTTGAGAAACAGTCCAAGTATAAGGTTCCGAACCGCCTGTTGCATTCATTTGATAAGAATATGAATTTCCTTGTTGCCCGTCGGGCAGCGAAACGGTTGTAATTTCCGGAGCATCAAAATCGGCAGAAGCCGTAACCGACAAATAGGTAAGGGAATTATCGTTTATCGGCACATTATGGTCGGAACAAATATATTCATTACCGGCATTATCTTTTATCGAAAAATCATAAACTTGTCCGTTGCCTGCCGAATTAGGGTCGTCTTCCGTAATTTTCAGAAAAAATTTTGCATCTTCACCGCTGTTTACATAACTCAACAAAGAACTTACATCCAAAGCTGTTTCCAAGGGTGTTGAATTGCTTCCGTTCATCGGATAATCGCCTCCTTGTTTTGAAAACAAAGGAAAATTAAGCTCATATTCGGGTTCGGTATCCGATGTATTGGGTGATACACCGGCAGAAATTTTTATTTTATTTCGTGAAGAATGTGCAATTTTTACTTTCATAATTAATTGCGGCGATTGACTTTCTTTTACATGAATACCGAAAACTTTTCCGGAAAGTATGCCTCCGTTATCGTAGGGTTCAGCCAACAGTTTATACATTACGTATGCCTTTCCGCCGTTTCCCCAATAAGTTCCCCAAGAATTCACCATAATCAGGGCACCTTTTTCCCAATCTTTCATATCTACGACACCGTCATTATTAATATCAACATTATTTGTAATTTGCCCGTCGCCGTTAAAATCATAAGAAACAGTATCGTCCCAACCGACAAATGTCATGGCATGATTTACCGTGTGTCCCCATTCTATAATCTTATTATCATAAGTCATATTAAAAACATCACTGACACCGGCAGCAAAATTAACCAGACTTCCGTCGGAAGCACCTTCAAGGTGGTCGTACATCCAGTGTTTCAAAGTTTCTAAACCATCCGGAGTGCTTACGTCAATAGCAAAATAATCTTTTACGCGATTATTCATATCCGTTTCATAATTTGTATATCCCGAATACCAACGCGTTGCACCGCCCGAAGCCAATCCGCCGTATGCAGCAACCGTCGGACAACCGTCGGCTTTTATAATATCCCAACCGTCGGTGTACCACGAGCCGTTTTGTCCGCTTCCGCCGTTTAAAAAATTATAGGTATAATGTGTCGGAAATTGATTGCTCGAAACATCGGCACTTGTTCCGCGTTCACGATTTATTTCATAGGTAAAATTATAAGCAATACCGCTTGCTTGGGCACAACAACCGTCCGTTTGGTTGAAAACCGGCCGAAAATACGGTTTGGTCGTATTATCCAATGAAGACGGCAAATTCGGCAAATTACCTTTGGTATTAAGCGTTACGAGGGGTATTTTATTAATTTCTTCTTTTGAAGGCACACGCAGTCCGCCGACAATCCAAGGTTCGCCGTTTTTATCCGGATTAAGGTTTTGAATTTGGGCATTACCGGCGAGTGTTAATACCGTTAGAATTACGGAAAAAAATAGTTTATACATATCAGACAGTTTTTATAAAGAGATAGGAAATTTTAAAAAAGTTGCAAAAAATAAAATAACTTTGCAAAAATAAATGAAATAATGCTTAATTCCGCTGAACTGAAAGAATTTTTGGAAGAGAAATACGATTTATACAATCGCCCTTCATTTGTTGATACCGACCCGATTCAAATTCCGCATCGGTTTACAAAAAAAGAAGATATTGAAATCTCCGCATTTTTAAGCTCAGCCATTGCTTGGGGAAATCGAAAAATGATAATACGAAATGCCGAAAAAATGCTTGAAATTATGCAAAATAATCCGTATGAATTTATCCTTAACTTTTCGAAAAATGATTTGAGCAAAATTACGAATTTTAAGCACAGAACATTTCAAACTATTGATTTTAAATACTTTCTGTTATCACTTCAAAATATTTACAAAAAACATAAAGGATTGGAAAATGTTTTTACCGAAGGATACAAAGCAGATAAAACCGTTTTTTCGGCACTGAAATATTTCAGGGAAATTTTTTTTGAGCTTCCGCATGAAAAAAGAACCGAAAAACATATTGCTAATGTTTTGAAAAAATCGGCTGCAAAACGCATAAATATGTTTTTGATGTGGATGGTAAGAAACGACGCCAGGGGCGTTCATTTCGGAATTTGGAATAAAATCCCTTCCGATAATTTACTGATACCCTTGGATGTACATTCCGGAAACACGGCAAGAGCTTTGGGTTTACTGACAAGAAAACAAAACGACCTAAAAGCTGTTACCGAGCTTACGAATAAGTTAAAACAATTTGATGCCGAAGACCCCGTAAAATACGATTTTGCTTTGTTCGGTCTCGGAATTTTTGAAAAATTTATCAAAAATTCTTATAGGTCTTGACTTTTTGTTACTTTTGTATCAAGACAAAAGCAAAAACCAATTACCCCGAAATAAGCATTTTTTTACGTAAATCGAGGTAATATCAGTCCTTTGTCTTCTGTAATACACTCATTATAAAATAATTATCATTTTCTAAATATCTCTAATTAAACCAACATTAAAATGAAAAAAATAATAATTACGATTGCGGTCTTTATGCTTACCGCAAACCTGTTTGCACAAAACAAATCGGATAAAGCCGAATTTAAAGCATACCAACCCGGCTTTTATCAAAATTTTATTCTGAAAGACGTTCGCCATGTTAACGAAAGTTTAAAACCGAAAGAAGTTCACAAACACTTCCAAATGGTACAAACCGGATACGATATTCCGAACAAAGTCAGTGATTACAAACGAGAGTGGGCAAATCCCGTTATTTCGCAAGGAAATGCCGGAACATGCTGGTGCTATTCAACCGTTTCGTTTTTAGAAAGTGAAATCTACCGACAAACAAAAAAGAAGGTTAAACTTTCCGAAATTTATACCGTTTATTGGGAATATGTCGAAAAAGCCAAAGAATACGTAAGAACACGCGGTACAAGCAATTTTTCAGAAGGCAGTGAAGGAAATGCCGTTACAAGAGGATGGAAAAAATACGGTACAATGCCCTACTCTGTTTATACAGGTCTGAAAAACGGCAGAAAATACCATTCGCATGCAAAAATGTATGACGAAATGATGAGCTACCTTAAATCCGTTAAAAAAGCAAACGCATGGAACCAAGACCAAGTTGTCGCAACTATCAAAGCCATAATGAATTACCATATAGGTGAACCGCCTACATCCTTCAAAGTTGACGGAAAAACATACACACCGAAAAGTTATTTAAAAGATTATCTGAAACTAAATCCCGATGATTATGTTGAAATTTTGTCATACAAACAAGAACCTTTTTGGCAAAAAGTAGAATACAAAGTCCCTGACAATTGGTGGCACAGCAAAGATTATTACAACATTCCTTTGGAAGATTTTATGAGAATATTAAAAAATGCCATCAAAAACGGTTACACAATGAGTATCGGGGGCGATGTATCGGAAGCCGGATTTTTAAGAAGCACGCAAGCTGCTGTTATCCCTTCGTTTGATATTCCGTATCAATACATCGACGATAATGCACGCCAATTTCGCTTTTCAAACGGCACTACAACCGACGACCACGGAATGCACCTCGTAGGATACACAAAAAGAGGCGATTTTGAATGGTTTCTTATAAAAGATTCAAGCTCCGGCTCAAGAAATAACGACCCGAATGCACCCGAATTCGGATACTATTTTTTCCGAGAAGATTTCGTAAAATTGAAAATGATGGGATTTACCGTACATAAAGATGCCGTAAAAGATATTTTGAAAAAATTCAAATAAACCGATAAATTTCATAACTTGTCAGACAGAATATTAATCTCTGTCTGACATTTTATTATTTTTATGCTCTCTATCCTTATACCCATATATAATTTTGATGTAAGAAGTTTTGTAAACAACCTTCATAAACAAGCAATTGACGAAAATATTTTATTCGAAATATTACTCGTTGACGATGCTTCCGAAAATACATTCAGAAAAATTAATAAATCATTAAATGAATTAAAATTTGTAAATTATTTTCAACTCGAAAAAAATATCGGACGTTCAAAAATAAGAAACCTGCTTGCCGAAAAAGCAAAATACGAATATCTGCTTTTTGCTGATTGCGATACAGATGTTTTTTCTGCAAACTTTATAAAAAATTACATACAAAATATTGAAAAACAATCTGTTATTTGCGGAGGAATAACATACTCAAAAGAAAAACCCGAAAATTCCGATTTATTTTTCAGATGGTATTACGGAAACAACAGAGAAAAATCTTCTGCCGAAAAAAGAAATAAAAAACCGTACGACTCATTTATGAGCGGCAATTTTTTAATTCCGAAAACCGTTTTCGAAAAAATAAAATTTGATGAAAAAATATCGGAATACGGACACGAAGACACCCTATTCGGAATTGAATTACAAAGAAAAGAAATCGACATAAAACATATAGATAATCCATTGATACATATAGGATTAGAAGACAGCAAAACCTTTATATTAAAAACAAAAAAAGGAATTGATAATTTAATATATCTTGTAAAGAATTACAAATATCCCGAACTTTTTGAAAATATCAAACTGTTAAAAACATACAAAAAAACCAAAAATTTATCTTTTTTGTTTCGTCTGTTTTTCATTTTTTTTCATCAAGCGATAGAAAAAAATCTTTGCGGAACAAAACCCCGATTGAAATTATTTGACCTTTACAAACTTTCTTATTTGCATTCAATTATAAAAACACAAAAATAACTTATCAACTTGCTGCAACCAATCGGCATATTTTTTGGTCGGTACTAAAATATATAAAATCAAAAAACGTTTAAAAAGGAAAAAAATGAAACACACTTTATTATTAATCTCAATATTTTTAATATCCTATTCCGCACACGCACAATGGGGCGGAAATACTGCAACCTTAAGTACCGGAAAAGATGCAGATGTTAAATGGGAAAAATCTGTTATTGATATAGGAACAATAAAACAATACCACCCGACACAAGCCGTTTTTAAATTCAAAAATACCGGAGGTAAACCGATAATTATCACAAATGCAAAGGGTTCCTGCGGCTGTACCGATATTGATTATCCGAAAAAACCGATACTTCCCGGAGAAACGACTGAAATTATCGTAACTTATGATGCCGAATTACTCGGTGTTTTTAATAAAACGGTTACCCTCACCATGAATATTGAAAAAAGTTCACAAGTGCTGCACCTTAAAGGTATCGTAATAAAATAATTTTACTGTTTCATAAATTATGTTATTTTTGTACCGATTTAAAAAATAAATAAATTTTAAGGTATGAAAAAATTAGGATTATTTTTACTGACAGCCGTAATGGCAGGATTTTCAGTAAGCTGCGGAGGCGGAAGCAGCACCGATTCTCTGTCGGATATGAAATTAACGGAATTAAACCTTGCTGACAAAGGCATTCCCGTTACAATACAAGCTCCCGAAGGTGCTGAAATAAAAGACGGTATGTTTATGGGCGAATTCGGCGGTATCAAAATGCTTGATTATGAAATCGTTAAAGACGAATTTGTAATGGAAGTATCAATGGATGATACGGACGAAACCAGAACACTTGAAGAAATCGTATCCGATGCAAAAGAAACAGCTCAAAGCGAAGAGGGTTTTGTCAAATTTGTTAAAGAAGAACCGAACGGTTTTATTTACAAAGTTAAAACAGACGATTACACCGACTTTAAATTTCATTATGTTTTGTTAAAAGATAAAAGAGCCATTGAATTTACGGAAGGTTTAAAATTATTTACCGAATTCACTCAAAAAGATGCAGAAACACTTTATAATATTGCAAAAAATGCAAAATAAATAAGTATTTCATTCTCTTGAATAAAGCTTCCGAAATTAACGGGAGCTTTTTCTTTACTACCTTGATTTCACTTTTTTGTGTGTTTTATCCGCAAATAATTTTCCGCAGGAAATATTTAATTTCTCATTCAATTCCCGAATACTCCCCGAATTTGTATCTGCACATGCTCGTAAAATTAAGTTTGCACTCATTTCCGCATCCGCCAAAGCATGATGATGAACAAAATTAAATCCGAAATACTTACCGATATTTCCCAAAGAATAACTTGATAATCCTTTCCATGTACGCCTTGCAATTCTCAACGAACAGGTATAATTAAATTCCGGATAATCTAATTGATAAGTATTTAAAACCGCTTTTAATACGCCGATATCAAATTCGGCATTATGAGCAATAACAGGATTTTTAGATAAAATATTTTTTAACGATTTCCAATATCTGTAAAACTCAAGTTCATTTATTACATCTTCGGGCTTAATTCCGTGAACAGAAATATTTCGATAGTTAAACCTGAAATCGGGCGGTTTTATTAAGCGGTATTTTTTATCGACAATTTTACCGTTTTCAACAATAACAATTCCGAGAGAACAAACACTTGCCGGATTTTCATTTGCTGTTTCAAAATCAATTGCCGTAAAAGAAATCTTTTTCATCAAAAAAAAATATTAAATTATGTTGATACAAAGATAAAATAAATGTATATTTGTATGATTTGAAAATATTTTTAATTTTTTTATGGAATTATTATCTTATTTTCATCTTAGATTAAAATTCAGAAACTTATTTATATTAATTTAAAATTCAGAATCATGAAATTACAGAAACTTATTATGTTAACAGTTGCCGTATTTGCCTTTAGTTTTATGGGCTACGGACAAGTAGAACCTGCAGAAGCTCCCATGTTCGGAAATGTAAGAGGCGTAAACTCTTCATTCAGTCACAATTTCGGTAAAGTAACCGGTGCCGTTCAATCGTATAATTTTAAAATCAAAAATACCGGAAAAACTCCTTTACATATTATCGACATTAAATTACCCGAAAGAATCGGCGTAACCGTTGTTGATATGCACATTAAACCGGGACAAGAAGGCGTTATTACAGCCACGGTTGATCCTACTGTAATGAAAAAAGGTAAATTTACCGAACAAATAATTATTACTACTAAGCAAAAAGACAGCGGAGTTACAACAACAAAAGAAATTCCCTTTATTGTTGCCGGCGAAGTAAAATAATTGAATTAACAACTCTTAATTTTAAGCAATAATTTTCATTCTTATGAAAGTTATTGCTTTTTTTCGGTATAATCTTTTTTCGATTAAAAAAAATAAATAAATTTGCAGTCCTTAAAAAGCCCGGATGGCGGAATTGGTAGACGCGCATGGTTGAGGGCCATGTTCCGACCTTCGGAGTGCAAGTTCGATTCTTGTTCCGGGCACAAAGCTCTGTTTTGCGACAGAGCTTTTTTATTAAATAACGGGTTATTACCGATATTACCAAGGAAAACGTTCAATCATTAATATAATTGATACACCGAATGCCGCTCCGGCAACAATTAAAGTTAAATCTCTTCGAGGGACTTTTAAAAATTTTACTAAAATACTTGCAAGCGTTAAATATATTGCAACAATAATAATTTGCCCTATTTCCAAACCGATATTAAAAGCAAATAAAGGCGAAACAATATTGTCTTCATTACCCAGCAATTCTCTCAAATAATTTGAAAAACCCAAACCATGTATCAATCCGAAAAACATTGCCAGTGCATATTTAAGATGATGCATCTTTTTATCATTCACTCTTTCTTTATAAAAAAAATCGGAAAAAGCAGATATAAATATGGTAACGGGAATTAAAAATTCTATTAAACCGGTAGGGATGTTTATAATTTTCAATGTTGCCAATGCCAAGGTTGTTGAATGCCCTATGGTAAAAGCAGTTACAAGTATTAAAACTTTTTTATAATCGTTAAGTAAATAAACGGCTGCAAGTGCCGTAAGAAACAAAATATGATCATAACCGTTTAAATCGGTTATATGTTCTATTCCCAAATTCAGATACATTGAAAACATAATCTTATCCTTTTACATAAACAAAATTAAACTGACAGCCGTTACTGCCGTTCCTGTCAAAAATCCGGCAAAAAGCGTTAATAAAAATACTCGTATAATAATTTTCGTTTCCGTTTTATTTGTAATATAAGTTTTTAACTTCAGATATTTTCTTTTCAAGCGATAAACAGCCGTCAATTTTATAAATTTTATGCCCGTCTTTTTCCATTTTTCTGAACCAGGTCATTTGCCTTTTCGAAAATTGATGAATGGCAATTTCCAATTTTGCAAACATCTCGTCATAAGACAATTCTCCGAGAATATATTGCGTAATAAATTTATATTCCAAACCGTAATATTTCAAAGTTTCCGTATCGACCCCCTGCCCCATTAATCTCCTAACCTCCTCGATCATACCGTTTTCAAAACGCTCTTTTAATCTTTTTGATATTCTCTTTCGTCTCGAATCTCGGTCATAAACAACTTGTATATTTAAACTGTTTATTTTCGGATACGAAAAATCAATATCGGAGTGTTTTTTATAATACAATGCAATTTCAACAGCTCGTATCAATCGTTTTCGGTTTGAAGTGTCGCTTCTGTTATGTAACTCTTTATTTTGTTTCAGAATATCAATCAATTCATCATACGATTTCTTTTCAAGTTCCGTTTTTAAATTTTCCTCATGCGGAACATTAATTAATTTATACCCTTTTAATACGGCATCAATATACATTCCCGTTCCGCCGCACAAAATCGGCAATTTGTCTCTTTTTTTAATATCTTTATAAACCGGCAAAAAATCTTTTTGGTATTCAAAAACATTATATTTGTATCCGGCTTCGACAATATCAATCAAATAATACGGAATTTGTTTTCCTTCAACAATATAATCGTCTAAATCTTTTCCCGTTCCGATATCCATTCCCTTATATATTTGGCGAGAATCGGCACTTATAATTTCTCCGTCAAGTTCATAGGCAAGTCGTGCAGCCAAAGGAGTTTTGCCTCCGGCAGTAGCTCCGAGAACGGTAATTATATCGTATTCAACATTTTTCATAAATAAAAAACAAAACTAAACACTTTCCGGAAAATAAAAACATCCGGAAACGATTTTTTCGCGATAAAAAATTATAAACTTTCAGCTTTTCAAACTTTTGACTAATTTTGCAAACTATGGCAAATGCAATTAACATAAAGAATAAAAAAGCAAGACACGATTTTGAATTGCTCGATAAATTTATTGCCGGTATCCAATTGTACGGCACCGAAATAAAATCAATTCGTGCCGGAAAAGCAAGTTTAAATGATGCTTATTGCATTTTATTGCCGGCACCGGGAAAACCGAGTAAATCGGAAATTTACGTAAAAATGCACATAGCCGAATATTCACACGGCACTTATGCAAACCATGAACCAAAACGCAACAGAAAACTACTTTTGTCAAGAAAGGAAATTAATAAAATAGAAAAGAAAATTAAAGCAACTTCTTTGACGCTCATCCCTACCCGACTGTTTATCAACAACAAAGGTTTGGCAAAATTAGAATTCCATATCGCAAGAGGCAAAAAATACCACGACAAACGAGAAAGTTTAAAACAAGCCGACGACAAAAGAGAAATGGACAGATTAAAGAAAATAAAATATTAATGTATAAGTTCTAAAAAGACCCTGCTGTTTAAGTTTGCAAAAATATAAAGCATTAACTCTATGATATTAAGCTAATTAATACAAAACCCACAGGGTCTGCAAATACAAAATTTACCTTTTTATACTGCATTCATTAATACTAAAC
>CAZCPV010000091.1:0-10649 GCA_964500765.1 uncultured Draconibacterium sp. | reverse complement strand
TGTATAAATAAGCAGCTATTTTGTGTTTTTTATTATTTTATGTTTAAAAACATTAATATTTTTCATTTTTTAAAAGTTTTATTGTACCTTTATTGCTTTGAAAAAATTGATTAATTTAAAAAAATAAGTTATGGACAACAAACAGTTACTTTCAAGTTTTAAAAACATCGTATTATCTTTTTTGCTCTTGCTGATTTTCGGCTCTGCTTTTTCACAAAAAGGAGTTTTCGAAACCATGTGGGACAGGTCAATTAATAATAATGACACTCGACCGACTTGGTTTTCTGTCGGAGATGACCCTGAACCTTCTTATAACGGAACAGAACGAGGTATTTCATACTCGGCAACAACGGGACATCTGTATGTATGCAGCAGAAATCAGGGAATTCCTTCAATTCATATTATAAATCCCATAACAGGAGAAGATATCGGAGACGTTTTTACAAACGGCATTGAAAACGGCAGCGACAGTGGTATGGAAGGCGGCGGTTATCCATTAAACAATATAGTTACTACCGAAGGCGGGCAAATAGTTGCCTGTAACATGACGCTTGCTTCAGGACCTCCCACTGCCGAAGGTTGGATAAAAGCATTCAGAGTTTATAAATGGTCGTATGAATCCGTTATGCCCGAAATGATTATTGACTATCAAGAAGGCGGATACAGACTCGGAGATAAATTTTCCGTTTTCGGCGACTTATCCGGAGATGCCCGTATTTATGCAGTGCCCGGAGAGAATAACAAAGTATTAAAATGGACGGTAACCGGCGGTATTGTGAATGATACACCGGAAGTAATAACCTTACAAGGGGTAACATCCGTCGGTACGTCGCCGGTTGTGGCGGAAGTACCCGGAACATCCGGCAATTTTTACGTAAGCGGAAAAGGATTCCTTCCGACATATTTTTCTTCCGACGGAACAAATCTAACACAAATTGCAGTTTCTCCGGGTCCGGGAAGAATATGCGGACGTTTGGCAAAAATAAACAATGAACTGTATATGGCTTTATATCAAGGGGCTAACGGAGATAATCAAAACGCAATATTAATTAACATGACGGATCACGGAGAAAATGTAGGAGATGATGACATTTACGGAACAACTCCGAGTTTGTCAAACACCGTAACCGCTTGGGGTGAAGGTGCCGTTGACCTTGCAATCGTAAATGATACTATGCGTGTTTTTGTTTGTGCACCGGATATAGGTATTGCCGGATATAAGGCAGCAGATTTAATATCGGGAGTCAAAAACTTAAACACCGAAAATATTCGTTTAAGCAATTATCCCAACCCCTTTTCTTCTCAAACAACCATTGAATATACCGTACCGTCAAGTTTAAATGAAGCGGTTACAATTTCAATATATGATTTATCCGGAAAATTAGTCAGAGAAATAAATAACACCAATTACACACACGGTAAAAACACATTTAGTTTTAATGCCGGAAATTTACCGAACGGTATTTATACTTATAAACTAAAAGCCGGAAAATATTCCGATGAAAATAAAATGCTCATAATTAAATAACAATTTTCCGAATTGTATAAAAACACAAAAAATTATCAAATTTTTAATATTATAAAAACATTACATTATGAATTATTTTACAAGAAAATTTTTATCCGTATTGTTAATAGTTCTGCCGTTTATTACAAACGCACAACTTACTGAACAATGGAATATTGCACACAGTTGGAATACATCAAAAAACACAAGAGGTATTGCATACAACAGCATAAATAACCATTTATATGCGACCTATATTGAAGGTTCTTATACATATGCAAACATTCCCGATTCTAATAAAATCTTTATTCTGAATGCTTCAGACGGAAGTTTTATTAAAAAATTAGATTTAACGGGTATTTCCGTAAACAGTAACGGATACGGAATCAGAGACGTTGAAATCAGTGATGACGGCGGAATATTTGCAACAATATCTACTACGAATCAATGGAATCCGATTAAACTATATTACTGGGCAGATGAAAATTCTCAAGCTGTTAAATTATGGGAAGATGCCAGCGGAGTTGATACGGATCACGGTCCGGGATTCAGCGTAAACGGAGATTTTTCAAACAATGCGGTCATTATTCTTCCGCAATACGATGTTAATAAAGTTTTTTATTTTGAGGTTATTAACGGAGTTATGGGCAGTGTTAATACCTTAACTTTAACAGGTATAACCGGCGGAACGGCAGTTCATATTCAAGCACTCGGAACTTCAATTGCCGACGGTTTTTGGTACAGCAATTCCGTAACGCCTCCCACACGTATTGACGGCAGCGGAAACATAATCGGCAGCATTAATGCCGGATTATTTACGGGAGCTACGGGAGATGTGAAACAGTTTAGGGCAGGAGCAAATACTTATTTATGTGTATCTGAAGGCGGTGCTTTTCACATAATTGATATTACAAATGCAAATACAGATTATTCAAATATTACGGCAACCGAATTTGTTGAAACTATAGCAGGAACTGCACCGGTTGCACCCGGTTGGCCGGCGGAATACGGCGACGGACAAGAACAAGCCGTTACCGGAAATGCTGACGGATCGTATGCCGTTTGGTCTTTATCCGGAGGAAATTATATTAAACTGTCAGCTACCGATGCTGCACCGATTGCAACTGCAGTTACGATATCCGGAGAACCCCAAGAAGGAAATACGCTTATCGGATCTTATAATTATATCGACTATAACAATGACGCCGAAGGAAGTACATCTTTCCGTTGGTTAAACAGCGATACCCCCGAAGGAACCTACACCGAAATAGCCGGTGCAACTTCACCAACATACACAACTCAAGCATCCGATATCGGAAAATTTATTAAATTTGAAGTTACTCCGGCAGCTGTAAGCGGAACAACACCGGGAAGTTCTGTATTAAGCAGTCCTACTTTAGAAATTGTAGGTGCTTCGGAAGAATATCCCGTTGCTGCAAATGTTACTTTTTCAGGAAATTTATTAGTAAACTTTACATTAACCGGAACATATACCTATTCAGATGCTGACGGCGATGCCGAAGGTAACTCAATATATAAATGGTATGCTGCCGACGATGCAACAGGAACAAATGCCGTTGAAATTGCCGGAGCAAACACAACAACACTTACTTTATCTGCTGCCGAAGACGGAAAATACATTGCCTTTGAAGTAACTCCCGTTGCATCGGAAGGAAGTTTGCTTACGGGAACTCCGGTAATGAGTTCTTATTCTGCCGATCCGGTTGTTTTCCCTCCGCCGACAGATCCGGAAGCTCAAAATGTAACAATTTCCGGTATCGAAGAAGTCGGAATGATACTGACAGGAGCTTATACATATTTTGACATGAATAACGACCCCGAAGGAACCAGCATTTTAACATGGTACAGAGCCGACGACGACCAAGGTACAAATTTAACCGTTGTTGCAAACGATACAAATCAATATAAACTTGTTTCGGCAGACGAAGCAAAATATATTTTCTTCGGAGTAACACCCGTTCAGGATGATGCAACCCAAGGAACGGAAGTTTATGATACAACCGGTGTTATTGCACCTTATGACGACCAAGCACCCGTTGCCGGCAATGTGGTTCTTTCCGGAACACCGGAATCCGAAGCAATAATAAGTGCTTCTTATGATTATTCTGATTATAATCTTGACCCCGAAGGGGCTTCAATTTATAAATGGTACACCGCCGACGATGCTTCCGGTACAAACCAAACTTTAATTACCGGAGCAGATAAACAAACTTATCTCGTAACAGACAACGAAATCGGAAAATTTATTGCATTTGAAGTTACGCCCGTTGCCTCAAGCGGAATAACAACACAAGGAAATACCGTACTTTCAAATTATACTGCTGCGGCAGCCGTTGCATCAACAAACACTTTCGGTTTAGAAAGAAAATGGGTCGGCTCACAAAAATACGGAGCTCTTCCTTGGTATCTGGGAACAGGTACTACAGAAAGGGGCTTTGCCGTAGGAATAAATCACGTTTATGTTGCAAGCAGAAAAACAGGTAACGACATCATAATTCTTGACAAAGATAACGGATCTTATTTAGGAAAATTAAATACAGACGGTATAACAGCCGGATTTTATACAGTTAACGATGTTGAAGTATCCGACGACGGACAAATATTATCTTGCGGACTTAACCTTAATGCAAGTACTTCACCTTTTGTTATTTATAAATGGGCTGACGAATCTTCCGCTCCGGTTGCGTGGCTTTCTGTTCAAGACGCACAATTAGGACGTATCGGAAGGTTTACCGTTACCGGAGATGTTTCCGGAGATGCAATTGTTATGGCTGTTGTTCAAGGCAGCAACATACTTGTTCGTTGGGTTATTTCCGGAGGAACACCGGGTGCTCCCGAAATTATTACTTTAGCAAATACAACAAGTCTTCTTGCTGCGGCAGTTCCCTTAAGCGTTGATGCAAATGCAAATATATTGGTTTCGGCAAAAGGGTTTACTCCGACGATTTTCAGTCCCGCAGGAGACAGTATTACCTCCATTCCGCATATTGACGAATATAATATTTCAGGAAACCAAGCAACATCTCCGAATGTTTTCGTTTCAAAAGGTCGTACATTAGCCGCCTTCTTCCAAGCAAAACGGTCAGGTGCCGAAAAAGGTGCTCGCATTATTGTTGCGGATATTACCGAACAACCTTTCCAAATAGTTGACTCTTCGGAATATATTGCAATTAACGACGGTTGGTACGGCGAAGCGGATATTACCGTTGACGGTGATTTTTATAACGCTTATTTATTAGAAACAAATCTCGGAATTGCCCGATATCAGGGAGAAATTGTATTGCCCGAATTTGTTTCGGCAGAAACATCAACAGACGGAACAAAAGTATATGCCGTTTTTACAAAAAATCTTGATGATACTTCTGTTGCAGGAACCGATTATTGGACAATAAACACAAACAGTACACCGCTTACAATCAATGCTGTTACAAGCAGCAACGATACAATTATTTTTGATTTAACGGATGTTGTTTCCGAAGGCGATGCAGTTGATATTTCATACGACGGTCTCGGAAGCATAACAGCTTTTGACGGTATGCCTCTTGCTGCATTCGGTCCCGAAGACGTACTGAATCTTGTAAATGCAACCGCACCTACAGCTACAAATGTTACCGTAACAGGAAATATGAATATCGGAGAAACCTTAACAGGAAATTATACATATTCCGATGCAAACGGTGATTTGGAAGGAAATTCAACATTTAAATGGTACAGAGCAGATGATGACTCGGGAACAAATTCAAATACGGTTTTAGGAGAAACATCTAATACAATGACAATCTCTTCTGATCTGAATCATAAATATATCGCATTTGAAGTTACTCCCGTTGCACAAACCGGCGGCAGCGACTATCTTACGGGACAAGCCGTAACAAGTGATTGGTACGGACCGATAACTTATACCGGCACGGAAAACATTTTGAAAAATAATCTTGTAATGTATCCGAATCCCGTTAAATCGTATTTATTTATTAAAAATACGGAAAATATAAAGAATATAACAGTTTCAAATATTACGGGACAAAATATTATGATGTTTGAAAACAACGGTTCTGCGGAAATAAAATTAAATATCAACAATTTGAAAACAGGTATTTATTTAATTACATTCCGTAATTCCGAAAACTTACAAACAACTCTTAAATTTATCAAAACGGAATAAAATATATTTTTCCGGGAAAAAAGTATTCGTTCGGAAAGTAAAACTCCTGAGCGAATACTTTTTTAATGATAAAAATAAAAAAATTCAATATTAATTTAAATTAATATCCTGATGAAAAAACAAATATTAACCGCAATATTGTTAATTCTGACTGTCGGAATATTTGCACAACAGAAAACAATTACGGGAAAAGTAACCGATGTAGATTCCGGGTCGGAAATACCGGGAGTCAGTGTTGTTATTGAAGAAACCGGACAAGGCACCATGACAGATTTAAACGGAAAATACAGTATAACAATTGAAAAAACCGAAAATCTTACCTTAACATTTTCGTATGTCGGTTATGTTACACAAAAAATTCTTGTCGGCGACAAATCGACGGTAAATGTTAAATTAAAAGCCGAAACATCTCAAATTGAAGAAGTTGTCGTAACGGCACTCGGAATTAAAAGAGAAAAAAAGGCACTCGGGTATTCGGCTTCGGAAATAAACGGAGACGACCTGACAGAAGCCCGTGAATCAAACATACTTAATTCCATATCCGGAAAAATTGCAGGAGTTCAAATTTCAAAAACCGCAGGCGGTGCAGGCGGCTCTTCAAGGGTCGTTATCAGAGGAAACTCTTCTATCAGCGGAAACAACCAAGCACTCATTGTTGTTGACGGTATTCCGATTGATAATTCAAATGTCGGTTCTGCCGGCTGGCTCGGAGGATACGATTACGGCGACGGTATTTCCGATATAAATCCCGATGACATTGAAAACATAACGGTTTTAAAAGGTCCTAATGCCGCTGCTCTATACGGTTCTCGTGCCGCAAACGGTGTTATTATGATTACGACAAAAAAAGGAACCGCAAAAAAGGGAATCGGTGTTTCCGTTAATATGTCTTCAACGATTGATTTGGCAGACATACAAGGAAAATATCAAAATGAATACGGACTCGGAGGTAACGGATATATTCCGAGAATTGCTTTGGATTCAATTCAAAAACTAAAATACCCCGGATGGGATACAATAGAATACTCCCCAAATTCTTATCAAAGCTGGGGTCCGAAAATGGACGGACATCTCATTTTAAATTGGAACGGCGAAATAAGACCTTACGAACCTCATCCCGACAATGTAAAAGACTATTTTGAACCGGGATTTACAACAACAAATACGGTTGCCGTTTACGGAGGCAGCGAAAAAGCAACTTTCAGACTTTCTCTTACCGACCTGTACAACAAAAACATTGTCCCTAACAGTTGGTACAACAGAAGTTCCGTTACTTTAAGAAGCACTGCCGAATTAACAAAAAAAATACATGTTGATGCTAAAGTAAACTACGTAAAAGATGATGCTTTTAACCGCCCCGGACAAGGCGACTCAAGAACCGGTGCAAGAACATTTATTTGGATGCCCCGAAATATAGACATTCATAAATTAAGAGCCGACTATAAAGATGAAAACGGCTACGAACAAAATTATTACAAACTTGACGATTGGCATACTAATCCTTATTGGGAATTATTCGAAAATACAAATAATGATACAAAAGACAGAGTTATCGGATTAATAAAAGTCAATTATCAATTAACGGATTGGTTAAATTTAATGCTGAGATCCGGAAATGATTTTTATTACAGCAAGCGATACCGAAGAGTGGCTTCTTATTCTATGCGAGAACCTACCGGACAATATACCGAATTGTGGATAGCCAACCGTTCGACAAACAGCGACTTTCTGTTAAGTGCAAAAAAAACTTTCGGAAATCTTAACGTTTCTCTGAATTTCGGAGGAAACAAAATGACAAGTAACTTTGACATGAGCAGTTCCTCCGTTACCGGTTTTGCCGTTCCGAACTTTTTTTCTTTAAATAATTATACAAACAATCTGAATAATTCAACCGGAACCACCGTAAGCAAAAAACACATAAATTCGTTATACGGATTTTCTCAATTTGCCTACAAATCATACCTTTATGTTGATGTAAATATGAGAAATGATTGGTCTTCAAGTTTGCCCGAAAGCAATAATTCTTATTTTTATCCGGCAGTAAGCACAAGTTTTATATTATCGGAAATGTTTGATATGAACTCTAAAATTATCTCTTTTGCAAAAGTAAGACTTTCTTGGGCAAAAGTAGGAAATGATGCTTCACCATACATGCTGGAACCGATATACCTTTCCGGAAATTTCGGGGAGTTGCCGGTTAATTTTTTAAGTAATACCTTGCCTTTATCAGATTTAAAACCGGAATTAACAAATTCTTGGGAAGCCGGAGCAGACCTTCGTTTTTTGCAAAACAAAATAGCGATTGATTTTTCCGTTTACAAGGACAATTCCTATAATCAAATACTGCGTACCGAAATTTCAAAAACAACCGGATACAACAAAGCCGTA
Source organism: uncultured Draconibacterium sp. (assembly GCA_964500765.1). Lineage (GTDB taxonomy): Bacteria > Bacteroidota > Bacteroidia > Bacteroidales > JAADGE01 > JAADGE01. The sequence goes on along the minus strand of CAZCPV010000091.1, from coordinate 2,571 downwards.
ATTAATGCCGGAGAAATCGAAAACAGAGGAATAGAAATATTGTTAACATTACATCCTGTTAAAACAAAAGATTTTGATTGGAATATGAAATTCAATTTTGCCAAAAATATCTCAAAAGTTGTTACGCTCGCCGAAGATATTAACACATATCCGATAACAAGCACAAGCCAAATAAATATAGAAGCTCGCCCGGGTGATCCGTACGGAAATATTGTAGGAACCTATATTTTAACAGATTCCGTTTCCGGAAAACACCTGATAGACCCTTCAAACGGTTTATATATGTCAAGCGGAACAGAAAAAAAAGTTCTCGGAAATATAAATCCCGATTGGATAGGCGGATTTATGAACACGTTAAAATACAAAATGTTTTATATGAGTTTTACAATCGGCATACAAATGGGCGGAGACATCTATTCAAAAACCAACCGATACGGAAATGATAACGGACAATTTGTTAATACGCTCGAAGGCAGAGAATCTTGGTATGCCGCAACAGAAGAAGAAAAATTAAACGGTATGAAAGCCGACGGAACACCCGTAGGATACGTTGCCGACGGTATATATCCCGACGGAACACCGAACAACCGAGGCGTTGACCCGCAAGTATATTGGCATCAGGGAAAATGGAACGGTATTACCGAAATGAGTATATACGATGCAAGTTATGTAAAATTAAGAGAAGCCATTATCGGTATCAACATACCGAAAACTTTTACCGATAAATTAAAAATAAATCGTGCAAGTTTTTCCCTTACCGGAAGAAATTTATGGCTTATATACAGCGGTGTCCCGAATATTGACCCTGAATCTTCGTTTACAAACCAAAACAACGGTCTCGGACAAGAATACGCCGCAATGCCCACTGCCAGAAACATCGGTTTTTCTCTAAAATTTAATTTTTAATCGTAATATCATCAAATTATGAAACTAAAAAAAATAATATACATTCTTTTTATCGGAACGGCCTTATTGTTCGGAAATTCATGCAGACGAAATTTTGAAGAAATAAACACAAATCCGAACTACCCCACCGAAACAAATCCAGAATACCTGTTCACCTATGTTCTGAAAGAAGGAGGCGGAGAATACGACCTGTTTAACATGAACAAAAGCTTTTTAAATCAATGGGTTATGTACACATCAAAATTTTACGGAAACAGTACAATGCCACCGTATTTGTATTTAACACAAACAAAAATCAAAAGTCTGTGGGAATCTTTTTATACCAAAACATTATTAAATACAAACCAAATTTTGCTGTTGACAAAAGACAATCCCGAAGACATAAATAAATACTCACTGGCAAGAATTTGGCGAGTTTTTGCCTTCCATAAAATCACGGATTTATGGGGAAATATCCCCTATTCGGAAGCAATTAACGCCATAGGAGAACATAAAATTCTTAAACCGAAATACGACAGACAAGAAGACATCTATACCGACATGCTGAAAGAACTTGACGAAGCCGTTTCGGCAATCGACATGAACAAACCAAGTTTTTCGCCGGATGCAGACGTTTTATTTCACGGCGACCTTAACAAATGGATAAAATTTGCAAATTCTCTCCGTTTAAGACTTGCCGTCAGAAGCGGAAACCAAGAAGTTGTTACCGAACTTATGAATGAAAACAACCTCATTTCAAGCAACGAAGAAGCTGCAAATTTCTACTATCCCGAATCATTGGACGACAGAAATCCGTGGTTTGATTATTACGAAAATTACCAAACGGCAATCGGTCAAGTCAGCGAACTTATGGTATCAACATTAAGAGAATTAAACGACCCGCGTCTTGAAATTTATGCCCAACCTACAGCATTTAATACAGATACAATTATCGGTATGCCGAATTTATTAAATGTGGAAGAAGTAGTTGCTTTCGGTAAAAATTACATGAATACTTCTTTCCCCGGTTTAAGTTTTGTTGCCGACATAAATGCACCGAATCAACTGTTAAGCTATCCCGAAGTTTGTTTTTTAAAATCGGAAGCTGCAATGAGGGGTTGGGGCGGAACTCCTGCCGATGCCGAACAATATTATAAAGACGGTATTACGGCAAGCTGGCTGTACAACAATGCCGACACTGCCGACATCAACACATATCTGTCCGGAAATGCAGCATTTAACGGTTCTCTCGAGCAAATCATAACACAAAAATGGATTGCTCTTTACCTGAACGGTTTTGAAGCTTTTGCCGAATACAGAAGAACCGGATTTCCGACTTTGAAAAAATGGGATATGACATTAAACGGTATTATTATCGTAGATACAACATTGGTTGACGTTGACCCCAATACCGTTCCCGGACGAATTCCCTATCCGGATAACGAACCCGAATTTAATGCGGAAAACTACAATGCTGCAGTTGCAGAACAAGGTGCCGACGATCTTTATACCAAACTTTGGTGGGCAACAATAAATCAAAATTTTTAAAAAAGAAACCATATTTCGATAAGGAATAAAAAAACTTATTTATTTTTACTCCTTATCGATTTTATTTATTTCACTTTCTGTAAAAAAACACAATGAGTAAACCCAAAATCAGAAAATATAAAGACACGGATTTTAAAT
>CAZCPV010000090.1:0-10651 GCA_964500765.1 uncultured Draconibacterium sp. | reverse complement strand
TTCCGGTTTCGACAAGCTCAACCTCCGGTTCGGCGACTGCTGACAACCTCAAACCCTCGACTGAGCTTGTCGAAACCGGTGACTGAGCTTGTCGAAACCGGTGACTGAGCTTGTCGAAGTCACAAACACAACATTTTCATTTCAAAACAAAAATAACTATAATTGCATAAGCAAAACACAAACAGGAAAAACAACAATATTTCAAACAAAAATTTCTCAAAATATAAATATATATTAATTTTGTGAGGAATTTCACAATTTACTGTATATTATGTCAAATGTCATTAAGATTAAACGCGGATTAGATATAAAACTCTCCGGTGTCCCCGAAAAAGAACTTCAAAAAATAACAGCTTCAAAATCATACGGTATAAAACCTACGGATTTTCCGGGTATTACCCCGAAAGTCGTATCAAAACCGGATACAGAAGTAAAAGCCGGAACCGTTCTTTTTTATGATAAATACAACCCCGATGTTGTTTTTACTTCGCCCGTAAGCGGAAAAGTTACGGCAATAAACCGGGGCGAACGAAGACGAATTTTGGAATTTGTTATTGAACCCGACGGAAAAAATCAAAGCGAAACATTCAAAAAAGACAAACCGGAAAACCTCACCGGAGAAGAAATAAAAGAAAATATTTTAAAAAGCGGGTGTTGGGCTTTTATTCGCCAACGACCTTTTAACATAATCCCCAAGCCGGAAATTGTTCCCCGCGATATTTTTATTACCTCATTTAATTCCGCACCGCTTTCTTCCGACTTAAATTTTATTGTAAAAAATGAATTCTCGGCATTTCAAACAGGCGTAAATGCCCTGAACAAATTAACCGACGGAAAAGTATATCTCGGCATACGAGGAGGAGAAATGTCCAATCCGTTCAGCAATACGGCAAATGTTGAAAAATACGAATTTTTCGGTCCGCATCCCGCCGGAAATGTCGGGGTACAAATTAATAAAATAAAACCCGTAAATAAAGGCGAAGTTGTTTGGACACTTAATGCCGCCGATGTTATTATAATCGGGCGATTATTTGAAACGGGAACCTACAATCCGATGCGTACAATTGCTTTATCCGGCTCGGAAATCGAACATCCGCAGTATTATCAAACTTTGCTCGGTACAAAAGTTTCCGAAATTCTGAAAGAACAACTGAAAAATAACGGAGAAACAAAAAGAATTATCTCCGGCGATGTCCTTACCGGAGAAAAAATTACCGAAAACGATTACATCGGCTTTTATGATACAACCGTTACGGTAATACCGGAAGGCAACAAACCCGAATTTTTCGGATGGGCAAAACCCGGTTTTAACAAATTCAGCATGTCTCGAAGCTTTTTCACTTGGCTTAATCCGAATAAAGAACGTATTTTAGATGCAAACCTTCACGGCGGCGAAAGACCTTTTATCGTTACCGGCGAATTGGAAAAAGTTTTTCCGATGGATATTTTCCCCATGCAACTCATTAAAGCAGTTATGATTAAAGATTTGGATTTAATGGAAGAACTCGGAATATACGAAGTTGCCGAAGAAGATTTTGCTTTGTGCGAAGTCGTTAACACTTCAAAAATCGAAATTCAAAAAACAATAAGAGAGGGCTTTGATTTTGCAATTAAAGAATTGGGTTAAAATACTGCCTTGTAAAAACATAACATTTATTTCACAGTAATACAGAATATGAAAAGTTTAGAAAAATATTTTGAAAAAATAAAACCGAACTTTGAAAAAGGCGGGAAACACGAAAAATGGGGTTCCGTTTTCGAAAGTTTTGAAACATTTCTGTTTGTTTCGGCAAAAACCGCCCCTAAACGAGGTGCTCATATTCGCGATGCAACAGACAGCAAGCGTTTAATGGGTACCGTAGTATTAGCATTAATCCCTGCCATGCTTTTCGGAATGTGGAATGTCGGTTACCAACATTTTCTTTCCGTAGGAACGGAAACCGGACTGTGGCAAAATTTTATATACGGATTTATAAAAGTATTGCCCATAATTTTAGTCTCATACATTGCCGGTCTCGGAACCGAATTTGTTTTTGTTTATATCAAGAAAAAAGAAATTGAAGAGGGCTTCCTCGTTTCCGGACTTCTGATTCCGTTGATAGTACCTGTCGATATTCCTTTATGGATGGTTGCCGTTGCAACAATTCTTGCCGTTATTCTCGGAAAAGAAGTTTTCGGCGGTACCGGAATGAACGTTTTTAACCCCGCATTATTGGCTCGGGCATTCTTATTTTTCGGCTATGCAAAAAAAATGTCCGGAGATAAAGTTTGGATTGCCGGCTTGGAAAAAGGGCAAAATGTTATCGACGGATTTTCCGGTGCAACTCCCCTTTCGCAATTTGCAGCCGCAACAAAAGAACAAATTGCCGACGGAGGTTTTAAAGTAATCGACGGCTTACATCATAATATTATTTCTGCTTATGACATGTTTATGGGATGGATTCCCGGCTCAATAGGCGAAACATCAACCTTAATGATTTTAATCGGTGCCGCAATTTTAATTTATACCGGCGTTGCAAGTTGGAAAATTATGCTGTCCGGCATACTCGGAGCTTCTGCTTTGGGCTTGTTGCTCAATGCAATGCCGCACGGTTTAAATCCTTATTTTGAATTACCTTTTTACTATCATTTGGTTTCCGGCGGTTTGGCTTTCGGTATTGTTTTTATGGCAACCGACCCCGTAACTTCCGCCCAAACCGAAAAAGGAAAATGGATTTACGGATTTTTAATCGGAATGTTAATTATTATTATTCGTGTATTTAATCCCGGTTATCCCGAAGGAACCATGCTGGCAATTTTATTTATGAACGCATTTGCACCGCTTATCGACCATTACATTATCAGAGCAAATGTAAAAAAACGCCTGAAACGATTAAAAGTAAAAGCGTAGTTGTTTGAATACATAACAAATTTTTGAAAAATGAAATTAGATACAAACAGTAATTTATACACCTTTATATATGCATCCGTAATGGTAATTGTTGTTGCCGCCGCATTGGCTTTTACGGCGGTAAAACTAAAACCGATGCAGGATAAAAATATCAGAGTGGAAAAAATGCAGAATATTTTGCAGTCAATAGGTATAAAAGCAAGTTTTGAAGATGCCGAGCAACTTTATCAAACGCATATAAAAAACGCTTTTGCCGTAAATTCAAAAGGCGAAAAACTGAAAGATGTAAAAGCATTTGATATTAACCTGAAAATACAGGCAAAAGCATCTGCCGATAAGCGAGTTTTACCGGTTTACGAAGCCGAAACCGACGACGGAGCAAAAAAAATTATTATCCCGTTAAGAGGAAAAGGACTTTGGGGACCTATTTGGGGCTATTTTGCATTAAACGACGATTATAATACCATTTACGGAGCCGTTTTTGACCATAAAGGCGAAACGCCCGGTTTAGGTGCCGAAATTGCTACATCTTGGTTTCAAAAACAATTCGTAGGAAAAACCCTTTTCGACGGCGAAAAATTTGTTTCTATAACCGTATATAAAGGCGGTAAGGGCTCTGCTTTAAAAGCCGGAAATACACAACACGGCGTTGATGCAATTTCCGGAGGAACCATTACCAGCAAAGGACTCGAAAAAATGGTAAAAGACGGTTGGCTCTTTGCATATAAAAATTTCCTCGAAAAAAATAAAAAATAGTGTTGATATTGAATTTCAGAAAATAAAATAAAATGGGAAAAAATCTTAAATTAGTTACAGACCCTTTAAACCTAAACAATCCGATTACCGTACAGGTTCTCGGGATATGTTCCGCATTGGCGGTAACGGTTAAGTTAATGCCGGCAATCGTAATGGCAATATCGGTTACTGTCGTATTGGCTTTTGCAAATGTCATAATTTCGTTACTCCGAAATACCATTCCTTCGCGTATCAGAATTATTGTGCAGTTAGTTGTTATTGCCGCCCTCGTTATTATAGTCGATCAAATTTTGAAAGCGTATGTTTACGATATCAGCAAACAACTTTCCGTATTTGTCGGCTTAATTATTACCAACTGTATTTTAATGGGGCGATTGGAAGCATTTGCCCTGGGAAACAAACCCTTTCCGGCTTTTCTTGACGGAATAGGAAACGGTGCCGGTTATGCAATAATTCTAATTATCGTTTCGGCAATACGTGAATTTTTCGGCTCGGGTTCGCTTGCCGGATTTAAAATAATTCCGCAAAGTTTTTACGATTTCGGCTATTCCGATAACGGATTAATTATTCTTCCGCCTATGGCACTGATTATTGTCGGCGTAATAATTTGGGTTCAAAGGTATAAAACAAGAGAACTGATAGAAGACTAACAGTAGTATTAATAAAGAAAATCAAAAAAGAAAATGCAAGAATATATAAACATCTTCGTTAAGTCAATTTTTATTGATAATATGATATTTGCCTATTTCTTGGGCATGTGTTCATATCTCGCTGTTTCTAAAACAGTTAACACGGCAACAGGGCTGGGAATCGCAGTAATCTTTGTGCTGGGAATTACCGTTCCGGTAAACTGGTTGTTGGAAAACTATATATTAAAAAAAGGTGCTTTAATGTGGTTGCTCGGCGACAAAGCTGCAAGTATCGATTTGGAATTTTTAAGTTTTATCATGTTTATTGCCGTAATTGCATCTATGGTGCAATTGGTTGAAATGGTCGTAGAAAAATTTGCTCCTTCTTTATATACGACACTCGGTATTTTCTTACCATTGATTGCCGTAAACTGTGCCATTCTCGGAGGTGCTTTATTTATGCAGGAAAGAGAATATACATCAATAGGCGAAGCAACGGTTTTCGGTTTGGGCTCGGGTATCGGTTGGTTCTTGGCAATTGTAGGTATTGCCGCAATACGCGAAAAAATTCGATATTCAAATATTCCGGCACCGCTCAAAGGCATCGGAATAACTTTTATAGCAACCGGTTTAATGGGTATTGCTTTTATGACCTTTATGGGTATTAAATTATAATCAAATAAATTGTAAAACAAACAAATAAGATATGTTCATTTTAGACGTTCAGCAATCTGTTTCCGAAATTATTACGATAAGTGTTGCGGCATTTTTAATTATAATACTGCTGTTGGTTGCAATTTTGTTATATGCAAAAACAAAACTTTTACCTTCCGGAGAAGTCAAAATCAATATTAACGATGACGAAGAGCATCAATTAACCGTTTCGCCCGGAAGCACGCTGCTGTCAACCTTGCAAAACAGTAAAATTCTGTTACCTTCGGCATGCGGCGGAGGCGGCACTTGCGGAATGTGCGAGTGCGAAGTGCTTGAAGGTGCCGGAGAAATTCTTCCTACCGAAAAACCCTTTTTTACCAGAAAAGAAATCAAAGAGCATAAGCGATTGGCTTGTCAGGTAAAGGTTAAAGAAGATTTAAAAATTCATATTCCGAAAGAAATTATGGGAATAAAAAAATGGGAATGTGAAGTTATTTCAAATAAAAATGTAGCTACTTTTATAAAAGAATTTGTTGTTCGTTTGCCGGAAGGCGAAACACTCGATTTCCGTTCCGGCGGATACATTCAAATTGATGTTCCCAAAATTACCGTAAATTTCAAAGATTTTGATATTGAAAAAGAATATCACGAAGATTGGGACAAATTTAAAATGTGGGATTTGCAAATGAAAAATCCCGAAGAAACCTTTCGGGCATACTCAATGGCAAATCATCCCGCCGAAGGAAATATCGTTATGCTGAACATAAGAATCGCAACACCGCCCTGGGACAGAGCAAAAGGCACTTTTATGAACGTTAATCCGGGTATTTGTTCTTCTTATATTTTTTCTCGTAAACCGGGAGATAAAGTCATGATTTCAGGACCTTACGGCGAATTTTTCATAAAAGACACCGACAATGAAATGATGTTTATCGGCGGCGGAGCGGGAATGGCACCTATGCGTTCACATATTTTCGATCAGTTTAAAACCAAGAAAACAAAACGTAAAGCAACATTTTGGTACGGTGCCCGCTCGTTAAGAGAAGTTTTTTACGAAGACGATTTTAACGAAATAGCTGCCGAAAATGATAATTTTGAATGGCATTTGGCACTTTCCGAGCCATTGGAAAGCGACAATTGGAAAGGACCTACCGGTTTTATCCATCAGGTTATTTACGATATGTATCTTAAAAATCATGAGGAACCCGAAGAAATTGAATATTATCTTTGCGGACCGCCCATGATGAATGCCGCCGTTGAAAAAATGTTATTTGACCTCGGTGTACCGGAAGAAAATATCATGTTTGACGATTTCGGAGGATAAATTCGAGTTAAATTTTTATAAGCTGTTACAAAATTGATTACAAAATCCTGTCGAGCATAAAATTCAACGGGATCTTTAAGGATTTTTAGAAAGTTCTGAATTTCTTATAATGAACTTGTTATAATGCTTAAAATTTAAGATTACTCCGTTTTGCATAACATATCGCTTATTTCGGGGTAATTATTTTTTGCTTCGCAATTAAAGAATTCAACTTTGGTAAAGTTTTTAGCTTTGCCAAAGTTCATAAGAAATAATTCTTACAAGTCTTCTGCGGCAATTTGCAAAATTCCTGCTCAAATTAAAAATGCTCTGTTTCCTGAATGTCCCTTTTTAACTTTTATAAAAAAAAGTAAAGAATCTTCAAGTTTTCTAAACCCCGAAAAAATTTTATCTTTACAATAATTTAAATTGATACGGATGGCGATACAGTGGGATTTTATGTTAGATATCGGTATTTTGGGTACGGCATTATTTGTTGCAACAATTTTACGCTCAAAAATTAAGTTGCTGCAAAAATTTATGGTTCCCAATAATATTTTAGCCGGATTTTTATTGTTGGCTGTCGGCAGCGGAGGTTTCGGTTTAATAGAAACATCCACGGAACGTTTCGGTAATTATGTTTATCATTTATTGGCCATTGTTTTTATTGCCATGACACTGAGAAAAGCCGAAAATAAAAGTTCAAAAAGTACCTTTGCTTTGGGTTTGCTTATGTCTGTGGGTACCGGTATTCAGGCAATTATCGGATTGGTTATCGCATATATTTTTATGCAAACAATATTGCCCGATTTATTCCCCACTTTCGGTTATTTTTTAATGCTGGGATTTGCTCAAGGTCCCGGACAAAGCTATTCGCTTGGGAAATCCTGGGAATTATCCGGTTTTGAAAATGCCGGAGATATCGGTTTAACATTTGCCGCAATAGGATATATTTGGGCTGCTCTTATCGGTGTTTTGGTAATCTATTGGTTAAAGAAAAAATATTACGGTAAAACGCATGCAAATACATCTTCTTCAAACCAAAAAAAAGGTGTTATCAAAGAACTTAAAGAGCAACCGTGTGCCGGAAACTTGACAACAGATACTGCTGCAATTGACGGATTCTCATTTCAAATAGCCGCAGTTATTTTTGTTTATATCCTAACCTTTTTATTTTTGAAAGGATTGGGAAAAACTTTGCTGTCATTTAATGAAGACAGTAAAATTATTCATCAATTAGTTAATACGGCATGGGGCTTACATTTTATTTTTGCTGCGTTTATTGCCGTTTTGGTTAAGAAAATTATTTATAAATTCGGTTGGGGAAATATGCTGAATAACGGTTTATTGACAAGAATATCGGGAGTTTCTCTGGATTTTATGGTAACGGCATCCATTGCCGCTATTTCAATTCCCGTTGTTGTGCAGTATATCGGTATTATCTTGACCATCACGACTATAGGAGGTTTGTTTACGGTTTATTTTGTTTTTCATGAAATCAGAAAATCCGGTCTAAATCATCCCTTTGAACGAATTGCCGGATTATTCGGTACACTTACGGGAACCCTTTCTTCCGGTTTAATTTTAATCAGAATTTTAGATAAAGATTTTAAAACAAATGCGGCACACGATCAAGTTTTCGGTGCCGGAATTGCAGCACCGTTTATTGCCCCCTTAATATTGAGCGTTATTGTTCCTTTATTGGGAATGAATTCGTCAAATCCCGATTTGTATTATTTACTCACTTTGGCAGGAATTTTTCTGTATATTTCAATCTTATATATTATTTGGAGAAGATATACAAGAAAATTTAAGAAAAAAACGGTCAAATAAATGTCGGATTAATCCTTTCTCCTGTTGATATATTCCGAAAGATTTTCAACATATTTCTCAAATGCCTTAATTCCTTCGGATGTAATTTTGCAAGTGGTCAAAGGATAATTATTCCTGAAACTTTTTTCGATGCTTATATAGCCCGCATCTTTGAGTTTGTTGAGCTGAACACTTAAATTACCTCTTGATGCGTTAGTTTGCTTCAACAAATAGGAAAACTCCGCCGATTCAACACCGATAAGCAATGACATAACAGAAAGCCGAAGTTGAGAATGTAAAAGAGGGTCAAGGTCTTTAAACATGATTATTCAATTTTTCTTTTGATTTCAACATATAACCGGGAATAAGATAGGCAACAACGACAGAAAATGCAATGGATAACAAAGTATATTCAGAAGGAATAAATAAACTTGCAACAGCAATTATCCATGTAAATATTCCGCCGAAAATCAACGGTTTAAATTTTATGATTCCTCCGGATGCAAAAGTTCCGAACCCGTAAAGAGCAATTATAAGGATATTTGACATTTTCCAACTGATTTTTCCCATTCCTGCACTAAACAAAATAATAAATAAGGTTATCCCGAAACTTGCCCACAAATAACTTACCGTTGTATCCAAATAAGTCTTGACTTTTCTTTGTTTTTTCATTCGAGAACCTTTAATTCCGGCAACAATTCCTCCCAGAATCATTGTAATCGACCAAGGCAAAAAAGGGTATTTAAACTCGGTAAAAAGTAAAGCAAAGTGCATCAAGGAAGCAAACAATACAAGCCACCCCCAAAGCAAGAAGAAAAAACTGCTTTTGCCGAAACCGGCTTTTGAGTTTTCAATCATTTCATGAATTAATTTCAAACTTTCTTTTTCGTTAAAATTATTTTCCATTTTAATTTGTTTTTTAGTTTATGTTATCCGAATTTTTTTCTGTCTTCATATTTATCACTCCGCGAAATATAAATCCTGTACCTATTCCGATTAATGTGCCGATTGCAACAATGTTATAATAAAGTCCGACAGCTATACCTATAAACATACATCCCGTAAATATAAAATTGCTTGCTTGCGTTAAATTTTTTTTGTTCATGATTTTTGGTTAATTAATATAAATATGTTGCAAATATAAACTTGTTTATTTTATAAACCAAATAAATTTAAATTTTTTTTCATTCCCGTCCGAAAAAACCTGCTAATATCGTTTTTTATCGTAATGAATAAGTGTATTTTCTTTAAATAAATTATTTCTTATATATTTTGAGTTAAGTATAAAAAGACTCTGCGGGTTTAAATCTGCAAATACAAAATTTACCTTTTTATATTGTATTCTGTTTTAATTTAAAAGTTGTTACTTTTTTTTTAACAATCAAACAAAAAATTCCGATAATCGTTATTTAATTATTAATTTTATATGCTCAAAATATTAAAAGGTTACTATGTATAAAAACGTTGAAAACAGCAGACACATTGCAATATCAGGCAATATCGGTTCGGGAAAAACAACTTTAACCGATATTTTATCAAAACATTACAAATGGGAAGCACGCTTTGAAGATGCCGATGAAAATCCGTATTTGCATGATTTTTATGAAGATATGCAGCGATGGTCATTCAGTTTACAAGTTTATTTTTTAAACAGCCGTTTTAATCAGGTAATTGATATTCGAAAATCGGGCAAAACCGTTATTCAAGACCGTACGATTTATGAAGATGCTCGCATTTTTGCTCCCAACCTGCATGATATGGGACTTATGCCTACCAGAGATTTTGAAAATTATCAAAGTCTTTTCACCTTGATGAGTTCATTTATTCAACCGCCGGATTTGCTGATTTATTTGCGTGCCGATATTCCGAAACTTGTAAAACAAATTCAGGCAAGAGGCAGAGACTATGAGAACAGTATTCGACTGGATTATTTGAAACGACTTAACGAACGATATGAAGCATGGATAACGGATTATGATTTGGGAAAATTAATGATTTTAGATGTAAACGATAAAGATTTTGCAAATAACCCGAAAGATTTAAGTGAAGTAATTGATAAAATAGATGCCGAACTTTTCGGAATTTTTTAAATTTTCAGATGATAAAAACAAAACTTACCGAACTTTTTCCGATTGATTTTCCGGTAATCATGGCACCCATGTTTCTTGTTTCCGACGAAACCATGGTAAAAGCTGCCGTCAAAAACCGTATAATAGGCACATTCCCTACACTCAACTATCGCGAACCCGAAAAATTAGACGCCGTTCTGAAAAATTTAAATCGTTTTTTAAAAGAAACAGAAAATCCGGGAACTTACGGCGTGAATATTATTACCCAAAAATCAAATCCGTATTATAAAACACACCTTAATATATGTATAAAAAATAAAGTTCCTTTTTATATTACTTCTCTCGGTAATCCCAAAGAAGTTATTGAAGAAGCACACAAATACGGAGCAAAAGTTTTTTGTGATGTAACAAACTTAAAGCATGCCGAAAAAGCCGTAAAACTCGAAGCAGACGGAATTATAGCCGTCGGGCAGGGTGCCGGAGGACATGCCGGACCCGAGCCCTTGCAAATTTTGATTCCCGCATTGAAAGAACGTTT
>CAZCPV010000089.1:0-10708 GCA_964500765.1 uncultured Draconibacterium sp. | reverse complement strand
TTGTGTTCGTTGTTGTAATCTACTGTATGTTAATTTATTATGTTGTTATTTAGAATTGAAATAAATTGCTGTTTGTGTAATAATGTGTTTTTTGAACACAAAACAAAAAATAAAACAAAAAGCATTTATTTGAATAATACCGAAGCAAATTCTTTTTTATATTAAATTTGCATTCCTTTTAAATTTAAAGATATGAATGCAGAACATATAAAAAGAACAGCGGCACAACTGAATATTACCGCAAAGCAAGTCGAAAATACAGTAAATCTGCTTGCAGAAGGGGCAACCGTACCGTTTATCAGTCGTTACCGGAAAGAACTGACCGGCTCTTTGGACGAAGTGCAAATTTCCGAGATTAAAAACCTTTCCGAAAAGGCGGAAGAACTCGAAAAAAGACGCGAAAGTATTCTTCAGGCAATTGAAAAACAAGGAAAACTTACGGCAGAATTAAAATCGAAAATAGAGGCAACTTACGATGCTTCGGAATTGGAAGACTTATACCTTCCGTATAAACAAAAGAAAAAAACGCGTGCCGTAAAAGCCAAAGAAAAAGGTTTGGAACCCTTGGCAAAAACTCTGTTTATGCAACATATCGAAGACCTTGAAGATGAGGCAATGAAATTTCTTAACGATAAGGTTGAAACCCTTGAAGAGGCATTGCAGGGTGCAAAAGATATTATTGCAGAGCAAATTAACGAAGACAAACGGGCAAGAGATGCCGTACGTCGAGAGTTCAAATATACGGCAAAAGTGTATTCAAATTTAATAAAATCGAAAAAAGAAGAAGCCGCAAAATACGAAGATTATTTTGAATTTGAAGAAGCACTGAACAGAATACCTTCGCATCGTTTGTTGGCTGTTTTCAGAGGAGCAAACGAGGGATTTTTAAGAGTAAAAATTCAGCCCGACGAAAACAAAGCATTGGAAAAATTAGACCGTATTTTCCTGAAAGGCGATACTAATTCAACCGCATTTGTGCAGGATGCAATTGACGATGCTTACAAAAGATTGCTCTTACCTTCCATAGAAAATGAATTTGCCAAAATTGCAAAAGAAAAAGCCGATGCCGAAGCCATAAAAGTTTTTACCGAAAATTTAAGACAGCTTTTGTTGGCACCGCCGCTCGGCGAAAAACGTATTTTAGCCCTCGATCCCGGTTTTCGTACCGGCTGCAAGCTCGTGTGCTTGGATGAACACGGAAAATTATTGCATAACGAAACCGTTTATCCGCATCCGCCGCAAAAAGAAACCTTTCAGGCAGGGAAAAAAGTTGCTTCTTTGGTAAGTACCTATAAAATTGAAGCAATAGCCATAGGAAACGGAACGGCAAGCAGAGAAACCGAAGATTTTATCAGAAATAAAGTCCGGTTCGACCGCGATGTAAAAGTTTTTGTTGTCAGCGAAGACGGTGCTTCAATTTATTCCGCATCAAAAGTTGCCCGGGAAGAGTTCCCCGATTACGATGTTACCGTAAGAGGTGCCGTTTCAATAGGCAGAAGACTGCAAGACCCGCTTTCCGAACTCGTAAAAATAGACCCGAAATCTATCGGCGTAGGACAATATCAGCACGACGTAAATCAAAAAGAACTGCAGAAAAGTTTGGATTATGTCGTTGAAAGTTGCGTAAATGCCGTAGGAACGGATTTAAATACCGCAAGCAAACATTTGCTGACCTATGTTTCCGGTTTGGGCGAACAAATTGCTCAAAATATCATCGAATACAGAAGCGAAAACGGCTCTTTTAATTCTCGTAAAGAACTGAAAAAAGTAAAACGACTCGGCGATAAGGCATTTGAGCAATGTGCCGGATTTTTACGCATAAGAAATGCCGAAAATCCGCTTGATAATACGGCTGTTCACCCCGAAAGCTATCATATTGTCGAAAAAATGGCAAAAGACAATAAAGTTTCTGTCGAAGAATTTATCGCATCTTCCGAAATCAGGAAAAATATAAATTTAAAGAACTATATAAGCGAAACAGTCGGGCTTCCTACTTTGACAGATATAATGAAAGAACTCGAAAAACCCGGCAGAGACCCGCGACAACAGGCAAAAATTTTTGAATTTTCGAAAGATGTTTTTTCGGTTGACGATTTAAAAATAGGGATGGTATTGCCCGGAATAGTTACCAATATTACCAATTTCGGGGCTTTTGTGGATGTGGGCGTAAAACAAGACGGCTTGGTGCATATTTCAAATATCAAAAACGAATTTATAAAAAATCCTGCCGATGTGCTGAAACTTCATCAACACGTAAAAGTTAAAGTTATAAGCATTGATTTGGTAAGAAAACGTATCGGATTAAGTATGAAAGATGTATGATTTAGTTTTAGTATATTTTTCTGTGAGAATCTATGTTATTTGTGTGAAATGAAATATAGGAATTGGAATTGTTTGGAGCATTATTAAATTGAGTTATTTTGAAAAATATTACCGTTTATCATAACGACAGAAAAATTATTTTATGGGAAAGCACCCCCGAATTTGAAGATATGGTTGAAAATCTTGAAATAGACGAACCGTTTATCCATAAATGTACCGACCGTATGTCAAATATCTTGAATACTTTTTTTGAAAAAGAGGATATTAAAGAAATAAGTTTTGAACATCCGGATTTGAATAAGTTGTTTGAAGATTTTAAATCGTATTTTAAATACATTGAAGCAGCCGGCGGTTTGGTAAAAAACAGCAAGAACGAATTGCTTGTAATACACCGTTTCGGAATTCCGGATTTACCGAAAGGAAAAATCGAAAAAAACGAAACACCCGAAATAGCGGCATTAAGAGAAGTTGAAGAAGAATGCGGAATAAAAAAACTTAAAATCTCGGGCAAAGCCGAACCTTCGTATCATATTTATTTCCGGAAAAATAAAAAAGTACTGAAGAAAACCCATTGGTTTTATATGCTTTACGAAGGCAATGAAATTCCCGAACCGCAAACCGAAGAAGATATTACGAAAGTTGAGTGGTGCGATGCGGAAAAATTATCGGAATATCAAAAAATGACTTATAAAAGTTTAAAGAAATATTTTTTTGCGGTATAATTTCTCATAAAAATTTATATATTTGGATATATCAAATAAGGTCAAAAGAAATTAATGTTAAATAATTCGGAAAAAGATATCATTTTATTTAATGAAATTAAAAGAAATAATCAAAAAGCTTTTGATGAACTATTTACTGCTTATTATAACGAATTGTGTGATTTTTCTTATTTGTTGATTAATAATAAACCCCTTGCCGAAGAAATTGTTGCCGATGTTTTTGCAAATCTATGGATAAAAAGAAAAAAAATAAAAATTTTAAAAAATGTAAAAGCATATCTATACAGCAGCACAAGAAATTTAACAATTTCATACATTCGAAAAAATAAAAATCACTTTGAACAGATTGAGGAAGAACGGTTGAATATTGTTAAATCTGAATTTTCACCGGAAAAAAATATAAAAAAACAAGAACTGACTTCAGAAATTAATTACCTTTTATCCGTAATCCCCGAAAGAAGTCGCGAAATTTTTGTACTGCACAGATTTAATAATTTCAGATACAGTGATATTGCGGATTTTTTGGAAATTTCCGTTAAAACCGTTGAAAAACACATGTCAAAGGCACTTCGAATTATGCGTGATGCTTACAGAAAAAATAACCTGTTATAATTTAAAAAATATTGTAATTCTGCAGGTTATGAATTTTTTCGAAAAATAATATTTAAAAAATAATAAAAAAGGGTAGGGTATAATATGTTTTTTATCGTCATAATGTATTAATTTATTGTTAAACTTTTAAAATTTTATAATTATGAGAAAATTTTTATCTTTTTTTATTGTAATGTTTCTTGCAATTTCTTTTGCAAATGCACAAAAAAGTGTTGCACTTGTTAATGATAACAGTATCAGTTCAACAGAAGCCGACAGCATATACAATGCACTCGTTACGGGCGGCTTTACCGTAGCTGAATTTAATGTAAATACCGATACTTTATTATATTCTGATATCAGCAACTATGATATGGTTCTTTGGTATCTCGCTAATGACAGAGTTGATGTTAATTTATGGGATACAATTACCGATCCCGGTGTTGTTCAATTTTATCCTGCACTTAAAGAATATTATAACAATGCCGACGGTGCAATTTGGATTGACGGGATAGATGTTATTTTACCTTTATTAGTTCAAACAAACGGTAATTCGTCAAACGATTACGGTACGCTTACAAGACCGATAACATTTAATTCCGGTGATTTCATTCATGATATTTTAGGTATTGCAAGTTGGGATTATGAATCACATACCGATGATGCTTCCGACGGAGTACCTCAATTAGATAAAGCTTCGGGAAATACGTTTACAACTTTAGACCCTATTCAATGGAAATGGTCTTCATTATGGAGAGGAGACGGTTGGACACCCGTAAGCGGTGCTGTTTCTTTATATGAAATGGGACCTTCTTCTTATGCCGGAGCAGGATATACAAGTTTTCATAAATATGTAAACAACGGTGTTGAATTATATCTTTCATCTGTTCGACTTTCTGTTATGGGTGACGGCTCGGCAGTTGTTCAGGCAGATATCGATCAACTTGTTGCGGATATCGTAAATGATATTACAACATCATCATCAGTTAATGAAATTTTAAAAACATCTTTTAGTATTTACCCGAACCCGGCTGTTAATTCTGCCCTTATTAATTTTTCCGATATAAAAAATGCTTCGGATTTGAGCATTTATGATATTACCGGAAGAAAGGTCTATTCGCAAAATATTAAAGGGCAAAAACAACTTACAATAAATACAACTAATTTTGCTTCGGGAATTTATAATGTAATAATTTCCGACGGCAAAAATATTGAAACAACTAAACTTTCAGTTGTAAAGTAAATTTTTTTTCATGCGAGACCTTCTTTTTATGAAGGTCTCTTTTTTCTGTTCTTAATTTTTATTAAGGTTATTATCTTTATGATGAATTTTAAAAACTTTATCTTTTTTTACATTTTTTTAATTACGGCTAATCTTTCCTTTGCTCAAAAGGTTTCTCAAGATGAAATATATACAACAGCCGAAAATTTTTTAAAAAATTCGGGAAATTCGGACTTGCTGAATAATATTCCTGTTATTCATAGAATATATTCCGATAAATCCGGCAAACTCTTATTCTATGTTTGTAATTACCCGAATGCTTTTATCGTAATCAGTGCAAATAAAAATAATTATCCGATAAAAGCTTTTTCTTTTAAACATAAATTGAATTTGAAAAGAAGTGCTGGCGAAATTCATTTTATTGATATTCTTAAAAGTGATTATGAGCAATTTAATAAACTAATAAAAAATAACCCCGATTGGGCTGAAACCAACAGAAAAAAATGGGAAAACGTACTTTTAAATGTCCGAAATAAAAATATTACCGATGAAACATACGGACCGTATTTATCTTCCTTATACGGACAGGTAAATTGCCACGATAATAACGGAAAATTAGTTAACGTAACAAATTATTATACGCCGAATCATTATGCCGTAGGATGCGTGGCTATGGTTTTTGCCGAAGTTATGAGATATTACGGATGGCCTCGAAAAGGTGTCGGAAGTTTTTCTTATACAGATAATTACGGAAGCAGTACCGGCACATACAATGCCGATTTCGAAGAAAAATATTACAATTGGGATATTATTCCCGATGAATTTGACGGTGTTTCTTCAACCGATAAGCAAAGAAGCGAACTCGGAAGAGTAACCTTTCAGGCAGCCGTTTCGGTAAAAATGGATTTTGAAAACGGCGGCTCTACCTCAAATATTAACAGAATACCTTCGGCAGCATCAAAATATTTCAGATATATTGCCGATTATAAAGAAAAAACTGCATCTGATTTTTGGCAAATTCTTGATACAAGTCTGCATCACGGAATACCTGCACAATTTGCTGTTTATACCGACGGCGGAGCGGGGCATGCCGTAGTGGGAGACGGAATTAAATATACCGGAGGCGAAAAATATTACCATTTGAATATGGGATGGTGGGGCGACGATAACGGCTGGTACCAAATACACCAATCGTTCAATGCCGGCGGATATACAAATGTTACCGCAGCAGTTTTAAATATGTTGCCTGTACCCGAATTAGACGATTCGCCCGAAATTGACACAGAAAACAAAACCGTTAAACTGAAATGGTATTATTCCGAAAAATTACAAGCCGAAAAATATGAACTGCAAATTAAAACAGGACCTGCCGATTGGGAAACGCTTACGGATACAATAACGCAAAAGTCATTTGTTTTTCAAGCCGATAACGAAAATGAATATACATTCAGACTAAGAGCAAAAATCGGGGGAAATTGGACGGAAAACGCATGGTCAAATGAAATTAAAATAATACCGGCTGATTTTAAAGCCCAAGGAAAAGAAACCTTAACGGTTTTTCCCGCATCAACAAATAATATCATAAAGATAAGTTATAAAAATTTATCCGGAAATACTCTTAAAATATACAATTTGCAGGGAGCATTAATTTTTCAAAATTCCGAAATAATTTCAAATAACGAAGTATCTCTGGATGTTTCAAATTTTGAAACCGGATTATACATTGTGCAAATAATCGGAGAAAACGAAAACATCACAGCAAAATTCTTTAAAGAATAAAAACGGTTGATATGAATAAAAACATAACTATAATAGCTTTAATATTTATAATATTTTCCGTAAAAATAAATGCACAAATTACGGAAAATAAATTATTGACGGCGGCAGAAAATTTTATTCAAAAAACATCAATTTTACAAAATTATAAACCGAAAACCGATATCCTGAAACTCTTTTCAGAAAATAAAATTGTTGCATATCGGGTAAACCTTGAACCCGACGGCTATATTGTTTTTACGGCATCCGAAAATTTATATCCCGTATTTTCATTCTCCGAAAAGGGACACCTTAATTATAATGATATTCAAAAAAATCCGGTTTTTAAATCTTTTTTAAATAACTTGAAAAAACAAAGTGAATTTGCTGAAATTCATAAAAATAAATTCGCCGAAGTTATAAACCGAAATAAAAAGAAACGAAAAGAATTATTTGAACAAAAAAACAATTCGAAAAATACAAAAACTTTTGATTACCAATTCGGATATTACTTGCCGGATGTATGGGGAGGCGTAAATTGTTGGGATAACGAAGGAAATGTCGTATATCCGAGCAACTATTTTACGCCGAATCATTTTTCACCCGGATGTGTCGCCATTTCGGCAGCTCAAATTTTACACTATTACGAATGGCCTCCCGTCGGTACCGGAAGCCATACCGACAACGATAATACCGGAAACTCGCAGGGAACATATTATGCACGTTTCGGTTCAATGTTTTATGATTGGAAAAATATGCTGAATAATTATCAAGGTGAATATTCAACAGATACCGAACAAAGAGCAATCGGAAGATTAATGTACCATGTGGCTGTTTCCGTTGATATGGATTTTGAAAACGACGGATCCACATCCAATACCGACAAGGTGCCGAATGCCTTTCAATCTTATTTCAGAACAACCGGACATTTTGAAGTACCCTCTTGGACGGAATTCAGAAACAGGTTGCAGGAAAATTTGGAAAATAAAATGCCCGTTCAATTCGGAATAGAAGCCGATAACGGCGAACAACATGCTTGTGTTTGTGACGGGTACAGATATAACCAAGGCGACAGCGAAAACGATAAATTCTATCACCTAAATATGGGATGGTGGAATTGGTACGGAGGAAACGCTTGGTATCGTATTTTTGATACTTTCAGTGCCGTAGGGTACACAATTATTACCGGAGGCGTTTTCGATATAATCCCTAAACCTATGATGAACAGTGTTGTCAGAACTTCTGACAGGCATACTTTTATCGTAAATTGGCATGTCAGCAAAAAACTCAATTGGGAAGCATTTCAATTGCAGGAAAGTTTTAATAACGGGACTTGGACAACAATAAGCGACAATATTTCGGATACTCTGTTTCAAAGAACCGTAACACAAGACGGAATTTATAAATATCGCGTAAAAGCAAAAGTCGGAGGAAATTTCTTTGCCGACAGCTATTCAAATACCGGTGTTGTGCAGGTCGGTAAAACAATATTTCTTGATTTTGACGGAAACGATTCCTTTTTTGTGAATGATGCATACGATAAATTAGACCTTACCGATAAATGGACATACGAAGCATGGGTTAAAGTTAATTCTTATTCCGATAATTCTTGGTCTGTAATTGCGGACAGAAAAACCGTTTTTTCCCTCTATCTTATTAATGATGCCGATGCCGATTTTGCCGTTCGATTTGTTGCAAGAGATAACAGCGGGAATATTATTGCATCTTTGCGTTCCGACAATTCACAAATTAATTTACAACTCGGCAAATGGTATCACCTTGCCGTTTCAAGAGACGGAACAACCGCACGGCTTTTTATAAACGGAAACCTTATTCAAGAAAGTACCGATGCAAATTTTGTTCTTTCGCCCTCTTCAAATGCCTTGAATATAGGTGCCAGATATTGGGGAAGTTATTCAAGATATTTTGACGGACAAATTGATGAAATCAGAATTTCGGATACGGCAAGATATGCGGATGAATTTTGCCCGAACAGATTTAAGGTATTAAAAAACGATAAAAATACAAGATTACTGTTAAACCTGCAATTCGGAACCGGAACAACCCTTTTTGACGCTTCAAGAAATTTTCTCGGAATAGCTTTAAGGAACTCACCGAACTCGGCAAATTGGCAAATCGAACAAACTCCCCTTATAAATAATCAGCCGAGAAGCATGGCACTTTGCAGCGGCAGTACAGAATTTGAAATTAATGCCGATTATGCCGATAGTTACCGCTGGCAAATAAATACCGGAAACGGATTTTATAATCTTACCGATGATGCAAATATATCGGGTTCAACATCTCCGTACCTGTCTTTTAACGATGTTACTCCGTTTGCAGGCAATAATTTAATAAGATGTATTTTGTCAAATACCCTTGTCCCTCAAACTTGTTCCGATAATGCATCTTTTAATGTCTTTGCAAATTGTACTGTTTGGGACGGAACAGCATGGAGCAACGGAATACCCGATGAAACAAAATCAGCCGTAATCGATGCAAACTATACCGCCGACAATTTTATTACGACCGATAACCTGATAATTAACCAAAACGACACTTTGTTTGTAAATGAAAATTATACACTTAATACACAGGGCAATTTTTTAAACAACGGTGTATTATTTTTAAAATCCGAAAATCCCGAATCCGTGCCCGGAACATTTATTTGCTCCGGAAATATTGTTAATTACGGTGAAATGACGGCACAAAAATCCTTCTCCGCTGTATATTCCGATATTGAAAAAAATAACTTTTTAATTGCAAGTCCTTTAAATGAGAAAAAAGAAATTAGCGATATTTTTCAAACACAACAACCGAATATATATAAAAATAACGGAAAAATTGACAGTTGGACACTGTTAAATCAAAATGATAAATTTGAAAATAACACGGCATATCTTTGTCAATTTAATAACGATAATACCGCCCTTTTTAACGGAGAATTTAATAACGAAGAAATTTCCGAATATTTAAGAAAAATCGGCAACGACGACTTTTTTGCCCTTATCCCGAACCCATTTCCGTCATATATAAATTGGAATTCTGCAAACGGTTGGATAAAGGAAAATATTGACGAAGCATTATACACCTATGATTTATATAACAACGGAAACAGTTTTAATTATTCTGTATGGGACGGATATGTCGGAATTCATTCCGGAAACGGATATATAAAACCGAATGAATCTTTTTTTGTTAAGATGACCGATTTCAGGAGTAGTCTGCAATTTGATAAAACAACTCGTATATCTGCCGAAAATATTGAAAATAATCAAAACTTACCCGATAATTTAATCCGTTTCAGATTTGAAACCGAAAACGGGGATATGTACGACGAAGCCGTATTATATTTTTCCGATACAAAGCACGATTGCACTAAAATCCTTCCCGTATCGGAAAATAAATTTTATACATTTTTCCTGTCAGGTGTTAAAAAATATGCAATAAAAAGACTGGAAAATACAAATCTTGATACAATAGTTCCCGTAGGATTTAAAACTTCGCAAAGCGGACAAATCAAATTTAAAGTAACGGATTTTACTTTCGATGATGCTGTTCCTGTTATGTTAAAAGATGCGTGGACAGGAAATTATAAAATACTGAAAAAAGATTCCGTATATACATTTTCGGCAAGTTCATCCGAGCCGGATAACCGATTTAAATTACTCTTCGGAAACTATGCTTCAAATATTAATACCGTCAATTTATTAAAAATAAAAGCATGGACAGACGGCAAAACAATATATATCAAAAATAATTCAAACACCGAAATACAATTCTCACTGTATAATATAGTAGGACAATTACTGAACGAAGGAAAATCAACGGATACCGAAATTATAATAAAAAATATCCCGAAAGGTATAAACATTCTTAAAATTAAAAATTTTAAGACATACAAATTCAGCATAACCGATTAAAAAATAAGAATCATGAAAAAAAATATTCTTTTCTTTCTTTTAATTACTTCTTTATTTGTAAAAACAAATATCTTTTCACAAGTTGCCGTAAACGATAACGGAGCAGCACCGAATTCAAATGCAATTCTTGATGTTGATATTTCATCAAACGATAAGGGAATTTTAATTCCTCG
>CAZCPV010000088.1:0-10788 GCA_964500765.1 uncultured Draconibacterium sp. | reverse complement strand
TATAGAAATTGCGGGGAATATCCACCGAAATTGAATCGGCAATGGTTTTGCTCGGTTTTATTTCAAAATTTTCTTTATTAATATTTCTTGTTAAATTATCGCTGCCTTCCGATTGTACGGCTATAATTTTCGGCATTTTATCAATTATTCCGAGCATCAATAAATCTTCAAAACCTTTATAAACACCCGAAATAATAACACCGTCGCCTACGGGAACAAAAATCGTATCCGGAATTTTTTGTCCGAGTTGTTCGTATAATTCAAAAGAAACGGTTTTCTTACCTTCAATCGTAAGCGGATTATATGCCGTATTTCTGTTGTACCAACCATATTTTTCCGTAGCTTTTATACTTAAATCAAAGGCATCGTCGTACGTTCCTTTTACAGGAATAATGGTTGCACCGTACATTACAATTTGAGTTAATTTTGCCAAAGGAGCGGCTTCCGGCACCAATATAACGGCTTTTTGCCCTTGCGAAGCACATATTCCGGCAAGCGAAGAGCCGGCATTTCCGGTTGATGCCGCAACAATCGTTTTAATACCGTTTTCTTCGGCATAAGCGGAAACAATATAGGATGCCCGGTCTTTAAAAGAATAGGTCGGATTTTGCGAATCGTCTTTTAGAAATAAATTAAAGCCCGTTTTTTTCCCGTTTAAATTTTCATACTTATATAAAGGTGTGTTTCCGACTTTTAATTTAGGCAAACTTTTAACAGAATTAATCGGTAACAAATCAATAAATTTCTTTTCCGTCAAACGATTAAAATCTGCACCGTCATGCAAAAGATGTATTTTCTTAATATCGTATATAACTTTTAAAACCCCTTTCGGCGGTTTGTCCGGAGTATTTTTTTCAGCACAAGCCGGACATAAATATTTTACGCCTTCGGCAGAATATTCTTTTCCGCAATCCGTGCATTTGTATATAAATTTTTGTTCTTTTAAAAAGTGTTTCATATTTCAAATTTAAGACAAAATTAAAAAATAAGCCGAAGCTGAAACCGAAATAAAAAATAATTTTATTATTTTTACAATCAATAAATACTTAAGACGTGAGTTCAAAAAGAATTATTTCGGTTGATATTTTCAGAGGAATGACGGTTGCTTTTATGATTTTAGTGAATACACCCGGCACTTGGGCACATATTTATCAACCGTTGGATCATGCAAAATGGCACGGCATTACTCCCACCGATTGGATTTTTCCTTTTTTCCTGTTTATTGTCGGCACTTCAATTGTTTTGGCTTATCATTATAAAAGAGATAATATTGAACCGAAGGTTTACAAAAAAATTATTGTAAGAAGTATAAAAATCATTCTTTTAGGGCTGTTACTTGCCGGTTTTACCTATCATTTTCCGTTTTTTAAAAATTTTTCAAAATTAAGACTGCCCGGTGTTTTGCAACGAATAGGGTTGGTGTTTTTATTTACTGCCCTTATTTTCATAAAAATAAAAAAACAAAAATGGTATTTGATTATTTTGCTCACTATTTTAATCGGCTATTGGTACGGTATGACACAAATTCCCATAAACGGCGAAAAACCGAAATTAACAAAAACCCATAATCTTGCTTCGGTTATCGACAGAGCTGTTTTGGGTACCGACCACATGTGGAAACATTACGAAGAAAACGGTCCCGTGCAAGGCGATTACGACCCCGAAGGATTATTCAGTACACTGCCGGCAATTGCCACGGCAATATTGGGTATTTTTTTAGGACTTATTTTAATAAGTAACAAAATTTCACCTTATAAAAAAACAATTATTTTTATTGCATTAGGTTTGTTTTTGTTTTTACTCGGTTTATTTTGGAGCCGAAGTTTTCCTTTAAACAAACGGCTTTGGACAAGCAGCTACGTACTTTACACCGGCGGTTTGGCATTCTTTTTTTTCGGATTAATTTATCTTTTAGTTGATGTTTTGAATTACAAAAATTGGGGGAAAATTTTTATTTTTCTCGGCTCAAATGCCGTATTAATTTTTACGCTTTCGGTTTTTATTGCCAAATCTTTTTACTTATTAAAAATGCCCGGAACAAAATATACAATTCACGGATGGATTTTTCATCATTTATATGTTATCCCTTTGGGAAATAATGAACTTTCATCTTTTTTATACGCTTTAAGTGTAGTTATTTTTTACATTTTTGTTGCTTGGTGGTTTTATAATAAGAAAATTTTTATCAAAATCTGAGTTATTTTTAAGTTTTATGCTTATGTTTTAATAATTTATCTATTTTATTTCGCATTTTAAAATTCTGTATTAAAAAATGTATCAAATAAGTATTCAATATTTTAAAATACCTTTCGGCGAATTAATTTTGGGATCTTTTAAAGATAAACTTTGCTTGGCGGATTGGCGTTACCGGAAAATGCGAGCAAACATCGATTCCCGAATTCAAAAATATTTAAAAGGCGAATATATTGAAGAAGAAAGCGATATTACGAAATTAACTAAGTTACAACTGAACGAATATTTTAACAAGAAACGAAAAGAATTTACCGTTCCTCTTTTGTTTGCAGGCACCGATTTTCAAAAAAAGGTTTGGAATGCAATTTTAAAAATTCCTTACGGAAAAATCGAAAGTTATTCGGGACTTTCAAAGAAACTTGATAACGAAAAAGCCGTTCGTGCCGTTGCATCTGCCGTAGGTGCCAATGCCATTTCAATTATTGTTCCCTGCCACAGAGTTATCGGGTGTAAAGGCGATTTGGTCGGTTATGCCGGCGGTTTGGATGTTAAAAAAAGATTATTGAAATCGGAAGGGTATTTGAGAGACGGTCAGAAGGAGTTGTTTTAAGCACAAACAAGAATAAACTGACTAAATTTCAGAACAACTGACCCGTAAAACCTACTGCACAGAATATTAGATATTTAAAAACAACCGACAGGGATTTAGAATTGACCCCTTTTTTAATAAAATGCCAATATTATTGATACACATATATTATCTTTCCGAGCACTGATACAATAAGACAATAAGGTTGGTATATCATCTTATCTATTATTTCTGCTAAGGTATTTACCGAAAAAATAAGGTTTTTCGAAAGAAAAAATCAAAAAAATAACCTTATTACCTTATTGAAATGAAAAGATAATAAATAAATTAACGAAATGAAAGCACAGTAAAAGGAGTAAACCCTTATTGTTGCAAGGAGCTCGTCAAGTAGGTAAAACATAGCTTGTAAATGAATTTGCAACTCTGGCATACAATAAATTTGGTCATTTAAACTTTGAAGAAACACCCGATTTAAAAACTCTTTTCGAAAATGAACTCTCACCGAGTAAAATTATTGAGAATATCAGTCTTTATATCGGTGAAAAAATTACTTCGAAAAATACATTACTGTTTTTTGATGAAATTCAAGCATCTTAACAAGCACTTACTTCATTAAAGTATTTTTATGAACAAATCCCGAATTAATGTACCGCTTATCCCCTCGAAACTTTATCAAATCCGAAAAATTTATTAACTTTCCGCTTTATGCCGTAAATAAACTGTTTCATTAAATCCCCAAAAAATTTAGCTGAATTAACAATTCCCTACACAGCTTATTGAACTTATCGATAAGTAACAAACCCTAAATCCCCGTATAATTTTCCGGCGTAATATTTTTCAATTCCTGTTTTATTTCATCACGTACATCCAAACCGTCAATAAATTCCGAAATAGTTTTCGCATTAATTTCTTTATTCGTACGCGTAAGTTGTTTTAATGCTTCATACGGATTCGGATAATTTTCACGCCGTAAAACAGTTTGAATTCCTTCCGCTGCAACGGCATAATTTTTTTGTAAATCATCTCTTATTGCCTGCTCGTTTAATTCAAGTTTTCCCAAACCTTTAAGCAAAGATTTAAAAGCAATTAAAGAATGTGCAACCGGCACTCCGATATTTCGCATCACGGTGCTGTCGGTTAAATCCCTTTGCAGTCTTGATACCGGTAATTTTGCCGATAAATGTTCAAAAATTGCATTGGCAACACCCAAATTCCCTTCGGCATTTTCAAAATCTATCGGATTTACTTTATGCGGCATTGCCGAAGAACCGACTTCGTTTTTATTTATTTTTTGTTTGAAATAATTCATCGAAATATACATCCAAAAATCACGCGACATATCAATTAAAATGGTATTTATCCGTTTTAAATTATCGAACATTGCCGCCGAATTATCGTAATGTTCAATTTGTGTAGTTGTTTGCGAACGGTCAAGATTCAAAACATGATTTACGAAAGAATCGGCAAACTTCACCCAATCAATTTCAGGAAATGCAACTTTGTGGGCATTAAAATTTCCGGTGGCACCGCCGAATTTTGCCGAATACGGAATTATCTGCAAATAAGCAATTTGCTTTCGCAGGCGTTCCGTAAAAACTTCAATTTCTTTTCCCAAACGCGTGGGCGAAGCCGGCTGTCCGTGCGTTCTTGCCAACATCGGCACATCTTTATGTTTATCGGCAAGTTCAAATAATGTTTCGGTTAAATTTTTCAGAAAAGGCAAATAAACATTTTCAAGCGCATCACGCATCATCATCGGGAATGCCGTATTGTTAATATCTTGCGAAGTCAAGCCGAAATGAATAAATTCTTTATATTCCGCCAAACCCGAATTATCAAATTTTTCTTTCAGAAAATACTCGACCGCTTTTACATCATGATTGGTAACTTTTTCAATATCTTTTATCTTTTGTGCATCGTCTTCCGAAAAGTTCAAAACCAAATCACGAACAGTACGAAAAATTGATTTATCAATATTTTTAAGTTGCGGAAGCGGTATTTCGCATAAAGCGATAAAATACTCAATTTCAACCTGTAAGCGATATTTTATTAAGGCATATTCGGAAAAATAATCGGATAATTCTTCGATTTTATTTCTGTATCTTCCGTCAACGGGAGAAACGGCGGATAATTCGTTTACTGTCATTTCGTTTATTTTATGCAAAAATATAAAAAAACATCGTTTATTAAGCGTTGATTTTTGTAAATTTATCCGATTTTTTAAAATGACGGAGAAAAATAAAATTCGCAAAATTATACACATCGATATGGATGCCTTCTTTGCTTCCGTTGAGCAAAGAGACAATCCCGATTTGCGGGGAAAACCGGTTGCCGTAGGCGGAAGCGGCAGCAGAGGCGTTATTGCGGCGGCAAGTTACGAAGCCCGAAAATACGGTGTGCGTTCGGCAATGCCGTCAAAAATTGCACTGCGAAAATGCCCCTACCTTATTTTTGTCCGCACCGATTTTGCAAAATACAAAGAAGTTTCTTCACAAATACGAAAAATATTTTTTGAATATACCGATTTGGTCGAGCCGCTGTCTTTGGACGAAGCATTTTTGGATGTTACCGAAAATAAAATCAATTTACCGTCGGCAACCCTCATTGCAAAGCAAATTAAAAAGAAAATTAAAGAACAAACCGGACTGACGGCTTCGGCAGGCGTATCTTTCAATAAATTTTTGGCAAAAATTGCTTCCGATTACGACAAACCCGACGGATTTTTTGCAATTACACCCGATACGGCGGAAAAATTTATCGAAAATCTTGAAATCGAAAAATTTTTCGGAATAGGAAAAGTAACGGCGGAAAAAATGCACAAATTACACATTAAAAACGGTTACGACTTAAAACAAAAAAGTTTAAATTTTCTGACCAAACATTTCGGCAAGCAAGGCAATTATTATTTTCACACGGCAAGAGCAATTGATAACAGAGAAGTAAATCCCGACAGAATACGAAAATCAATAGGTGCGGAAAAAACATTTTCCGAAGATATTTTTACGGTTGAAAAAATTTACGACCGTACCGAACAAATTGCCGAAAAATTAATCGACCGGTGCAAAAAAGCCGATACATTCGGAAAAACCCTGACTTTAAAAGTTAAATATTCCGATTTTAAACAAATTACGAGAAGCAAAACCGTTCATTCCAAGATTACCGATAAAAAAACAATTATGAATCTGACCGATGAATTATTTAATGAGCTTGATTTTTCATACAATCCGGTTCGTCTGATTGGCTTATCCGTAAGCAATTTAGACAATCAAGTAAAAGAACAGGCATTTCAATTAAGTTTTGAGTTTAAATAACACTGCTTTTGTTTGCAACCTTATTTTTATTATTTTTGTCTTATCTTTGTCGTAATACGTTAAAACCTAAACTATGAATTTTAAAATCCTCATTTCAACAGGTATTTTCTTTCTTTTCACGTCTGTTTATTCCTTCTCACAAACAAATGCCGGTTCCGACCAAGAAATTTGTACCGACCATACCGTTTTGGCTGCCGACCCGCCGCCTTCCGGATACATCGGAACTTGGTCTGTTATAAGCGGTTCATGCAGTATTGCAACTCCCTCTTTATACAATACCGCAATTACAAATGTTCTCGAAGGATTTAACGAATTAAAATGGGAAATAACCGACGGAACCAATACATACAACGATGCCGTAATCATAACAAACAATTACCCTACTCAAGCATACACAGCTGCCGACGAAGAGATTTGCCAAAACAGTTATACACTTAATGCCAATGTTTACGGAACAGGCGAAAGCGGACTTTGGTCTTTGGTATCCGGAAGCGGAACAATCGCAAACCCGACAACCAACGCAACAAACGTCAGCGGACTTGCTTCGGGCATCAACAAATTTGAATGGAAAATAACAAAAGGCATTTGTCATTCGGAAGATACACTTACTTTAACAAATAACATCATTACCGCCGATGCCGGAACAGACCAAACAACTTGCGAAAATTTTGCAAACCTTACGGCAAATAACCCCGCACCCGGAACAGGAACTTGGTCGATTGTTGCATCTTCCGGAAATCCCGTTTTCGATAACTCAAATGCTTTTGTAACAACCGTCAGAAATCTCGGTGCAAATACAAATTCATTGCAATGGACGGTTGTAAGAGGAAATTGCAGCGACTACGCAAACGTAATTATCACAAGCAACAAACCCACAACTGCCGATGCCGGTTCCGACCGAATAATTTGCGAGAATTACACTTCCCTTGCCGGAAATAACCCGACAAACGGTACGGGAACTTGGTCAACAGTAAGCGGAGCAGGAAATTTTGCCGATGCAAACGCATACAATACACAAGTAAATGCCGTTAATACGGGATTAAATCAATACGAATGGAAAATTGAAAAAAACGGATGTACATCTGCCGATACAGTTAATATTACCTACGATTATTTTGTTGCCGATGCCGGACCCGACGACGTAACATGTACCGACAATTATACACTTAACGCAAACAATCCTTCACCCGGAACAGGCGAATGGCGTGTTACCGGAGGTGCCGGAAATTTTGCCGATGCTTCACAAGCAAACACAACGGTTTCGGGATTAATAACCGGTGATAATACCTTTGAATGGAAAATAACACACGGTGCTTGCATACATACCGACTATGTTATCGTAACAAGAAACACACCCTCAACGGCAAATGCCGGACCCGACAAAGAAACCTGCAACGGTGAAACAACTTTGGCTGCCGTAAATCCTGCCGTAGGAACCGGCTCTTGGTCAATTATTTCCGGAAGCGGAACATTTTCAAATACCTTACAAAATGATGCAACGGTTACAAATATCGATTTAAACGGCAATATTTACCGTTGGACGGTACAATTTGCCGCTTGTTCAAATTATGATGAAGTTACCGTAACAAACAATTACGTTTCGGCAAGTGCCGGAGCAGACCAAACTGTTTGCGGTACAACAAGCACTTTAAACGGTAATCAACCGCAAAGCGGAGAAACAGGAAAATGGCAGGTAATTGCCGGAACAAGTACGGTAACAAATACAAATATTTACAACTCCGGCGTTACCGGATTAGTTTCCGGTTCAAATAAGTTCCGTTGGACAATTTCAAAGGGCTCTTGCGAAGATTATGACGATATTGAAATAACAAACAATTTATATCCGGCAAGTGCAAGCGTCAGCGGACCTTCCGATATCTGCGACGATTTTGCATCAATTATCGGAAATACACCTCCGACAGGCGGTTACGGCTATTGGTCAATCGTTTCCGGAAACGGTATTTTTGATAATTCGCTTGATTTATCTACCGTTGTCAGAAATTTGGCAACCGGCACAAACAGTATTCGCTGGACACTTAACAAAAGCGGATGCGAAGATTACGACGACATTCAAATTAACAGAAACAGCGTTTTTGCCGATGCCGGAGCCGACCGAAATGTTTGCGAAAATTATTCCGTTTTAAACGGGAATCAACCGACAGGAAACCTTTCCGGACTTTGGACAAGAACAAGCGGCTCGGGAAATATTACAAACCCTTCGCAATACAATACCGAAGTAACGAATTTAACCGCAGGTATTAACACTTTCAAATGGACAATTTCCGGAAACGGATGCACCGATTCGGATGAAGTTCAGGTTACAAACAACGGATTTATAACTTCTGCCGGTTCAAATAACGCAATTTGCACTTCTTACACTTCTTTAACGGCAGCCGACCCCTCGCCCGGATACGGTTATTGGCAGGTAATTTCCGGAAACGGTATTTTTTCGGCACCTTCAAATTTTAATACAAACGTAACAGATATTCCTGATTTAAGCACCAACACATACCGCTGGACGGCATTTAAAAACGGTTGTTCCGATTACGATGATGTGATTATTACAAATAATTCGATAGCGGCTGATGCCGGAAGTGATTTCTCCGTATGCAACCCTTGGGCAACACTTACGGGAAACAGTCCCTTACCGGGAACCGGTATGTGGACAATTCAGGTAGGCGGCGGAAATTTAGCCGATGATACATCTCCTACAACACAAATTATCAATTTAAGCCAAAACGATAATATTATTCGCTGGACGATTACCAATAACACCTGTATAAGTTACGATGAAGTTACCGTTACAAATAATACCGTAACGGCAACGGCAGGCGGCGACCAAGCAATTTGTTACGACCATACTTTCTTATCAGGTCAAGCACCTCCGACGGGCGGAACAGGTCTTTGGCAAATTGTTTACGGAAACGGAGATTTTGCCGATAATACTTTGTATAATACCGAAGTTACAAATTTAACATCAGGATTAAATACTTTTAAATGGACAATTTTTAATAACGGATGCAGCAGCGGAGGTGACGAAGTTACAATTAACAACAAAAGTTTTACGGCTGATGCCGGCGAAGACCAAACGCTTCCGCAATTTGTAACAGCAACAAATATGGCGGCAACATTACCTTCCGGCGGAACGGGAACTTGGCAAATTGTTTCCGGCGGCGGCGATATCGCAAATGCAAACGACCCGAGTTCCGCCGTAACAAATCTGATTTCAGGAATTAACCAATTTCAATGGACGGTGCTTTACAACGGTTGTTCAGATTATGATGTTACGGATATTACGGTAATTAATTTTCAACCGAATGCCGGAATTGATAAAACAATTTGTTCCGATTCACTGAAACTTAATGCCCAAGATATGGGCGGAACACCGCAATATTGGTCGGTTATTGAAGGCAGCGGAACATTCGACGACATATATGACAACAATACTTGGGTAAGAAACATCGCCGAAGGCATAAATCGCTACCGATGGACGGTTACGCAAAACGGTGCAACCGCTTATGACGAAATAGAAATAACAAGAGTTAATGCCTATGCCGGCGAAGACCAAAACATTTGCGAAAATCACACTTTCTTAAACGGAAATATCCCTTTGGGAAGTATCGGTGCGGAATGGTCGCTCGTTACCGGAAGTGCAACAATTATAAGCCCTACACAATACAATACGGAAGTTGCAAATATAAACGGCGGAAGTAATTTATTTTTATGGACGGTACATGCTCCTAATTGTTATTCAAGCGATTATGTAAACATAAATTACGAAAGCATTTCGGCTGATGCCGGAACAGATAAAGCATTATGCGGAAGCAGCACTGCGCTGAACGGAAATAATCCGAGTACGGGAACCGAGGGAATATGGTCGGTCGTTTCCGGAAACGGAGTTTTTGAAAATCCGTCAATTTACAATACCGGGGTCAATAACATAAGCACGGGAAATAATATTTTCAGATGGACAATATACACAACGCATTGTTCCGTTTTTGACGAAGTAACTATTTTGAACGATTCAATAACGGCAAATGCCGGTGAAGACCAAACCGTAACGCATCCATATACTTATTTGAATGCCGTGCTTCCGGCAAACAGCACGGGAATTTGGAATATTATTTCCGGGTCGGGAACATTTACCGATGCAAACCAACCGGATACTTATATTGACAATTTAACGGAAGGCGACAATATTTTTACATGGACGGTTAATAATGCAAACTGCTCAGATGCCGACAATGTTACGATTACTTATAATTATGTTGAAGGAATCACCGATATCGGAAACAATTTTACCGCCTATCCGAATCCGACAAACGGTATGGTAACAATCAAATTATCCGAACCGAAAAACCAAATTATTCAAGTTTCGGATATCACCGGAAAAATAGTTATCGAAAGCAAACTTATTAACTCAAAACAAACACAAATAGACTTAACAGCTTTTCCGAACGGTGTTTATTTCATAAAACTATTTAATAAAAATAAAATATCGGTAATTAAAATTGTCAAAAAGTAATCTAAAATTGTAATTATTTATATATTACTTGTTAAAAATAAAAATAAATTAAATTTTTAACTTTTATTAAGATTTAAAATTAGCTTTTAATTAATTATTAACTTATATTTGTACTATTAAAATTAAAGTTTTCATAGTTTTAAGGTTTAGGTTAATAAAGAAGGTTAAAA
>CAZCPV010000087.1:0-10837 GCA_964500765.1 uncultured Draconibacterium sp. | reverse complement strand
GCTTACATTTCTTAATATTTGGGCTAAAGCAGCTTGAGGGCGAATTAATTCGGTTGATTCTTCCAGTTCTTTTTTTGCTTTGTCGGCTTTTTCTTTTTCTTCTTTTGCAACTTGCAGGGCACGCTTAATTTTTTTATTTTTTCTTGAATTTGCAATAAACAAAATAATCAAAAACAGAAGAATCAATATTCCCGCAAACAATATCAGTTGAAATAAACTCAGATTTTTTTTAAGTCCTTCATTGGTTTTTGCCAGTTCAAGATTTTGTCGTTTTTCTGTTTCCAATTCAACATCTTGTTCTAATTGAACCAATTTTTCGGCTTCGTTCAGTTGCAGAATTTCTGTTAAAAGGGATTGATATTCAAATGCTTTTTGAAAATCTTTATGCTTTTTGGCTGCTTTTACCGATAGTTTTAATGTTTTTGTTTTTATTGAGATGTTATTAAAACTGTCGGCATATTGCAATGCTGTTTCTACATCTTTCAATAAACGCTTGTAATCGTCTTTTTTAAAATCTGTTTTTGCATAGAAATAAAATACTCTTGCTATATCGAATTTATCAAAAGCAGCAGCATATTGTTTTGCCGTGTCAATATCGGCATACGCTTTGTCAAATTCGTTTGTTTGTGAATAAGTGTGGCTTCTGAAAAGGTGTAAATCATTAAAATAGTAAAAGTTATTGTATTTTTTGCAAACTTCAATTCCTTTTGTAAAATAATAAAAAGCACTGTCGTATTCCTGAATTACATTTGAAAAATAGCCGAGTGAAGTGTATGAGTCGGCAATATCTTTTGCTTCGTTCATTTCAAGTCGAAGGTTTAATGCTTTCATGAAATATTTTTTTGACGTATCCAAATCGCCTTTCAGTTCATATACAATGCCGAGCTTATTATATGTTTTGGCAATGCCGAGCAGAGCATTTTTCTTGTCGCTTTGTTTTAAATTTTCAAATTCCGTTAAAGCATCTTTATAAATTTCGATACTTTTATCATATTTTTTTTGCAAATAATATATTTTCGCAATATCCAAAAGGATATAGCCGGCATTAATTTTATTATTATTTGCTGTATGCAATGCCGATGAAGAAGCATTTAAAGAGAGTGTGTAAAATCCTTGTTCGGAATAGAGTTTTCCGAGTTTTTTGTACCAGAAAATCGTTTTTTCGGGTTTTGTATTTTCAAAAAGGGCAATACCGTTTTTTGCTGTATTTATTGCCATTCCCCAATTATTTTTTAAATATTCCCCGTAAAGTTGTTCTAAGGCAATATTTTTTATTGAATCATCCGAAGATTGTTCAAAAACGGTTTCCAAACTGTCAAGTTTTGTTTTATTTTGTGCCTTGACGGAAATTTGTGAAAAAGTAAAAAGCAATATAATAATCAGAATTTTTTTCATTTTAACAGAATTGTATTTTCTTGTAAAATTTATTGTACAGGGTTTTATTAAAATTTTTACAGTTTTTTGTTTAAACATCATTTACCGTCATGTAAACCAGTGTTTGGTTTAATAATCCGTAAGCAATTTCTCCGAAAGTAACGGGTCCGCCGATTGATATTTTTTTATTTTCCAATTCTCCGTACAGATAATTTAAAATGCAATTGCATGAAAAGGCGGTTTCGTTGTACAATTTCGGGACTTTTATTTTAAATTCTTTTTTGTAATCTCCAACCGGAACGGCAAATTTATATATTCTGTTTTCAAATACCGGAGCGTAAAAATGTACGGTTTTATTTTCGGTATTAACTTCTTTTATACTCACGTTTATTTGAATACCGGAATAATCGGCAACTATCGGTATTTTTGTATCAATCTTATTATTAACGATATAATCGGCAAAATTTTGTTTTTCTCCGTTAATTAAGCATTCTTCGGCAGAAAATCCGCTTTCCGGAAATAAAATTTCATCGGCTTCTTTATTTTGTTTAAATATATTAACAATATTAACGCCTGCTTGTTTGTTTTCGGGTAATTCAATATGTATTGCTATTGCTTTATCGTTAAAATTTTCTCGGGTTCTTCCGTCAAAAATTTTTGCTTTTGCATTGCCGTCGTTTAAATCAAAACCGGAAATCCATCCGACAAACGGATTTTTATACAGTTTTTTGATAAGTCGGTTGTTAAGAGCAAAATATTCATGAATTTCGGAAAAAGCGGGGATTATAAAAATCGTAAAACCGTTTTCATAAATATTTTCGGAAATTTCATCAAAATTATCTTCGGTATAGGTTTTGATTTTGAAATTCTTTACTAATGCGGTTAAATCTTCAACATATATTTTATCCTGCGTAAAAATGCCTCCGTTTTTTTTATCTATAATATAAGGTGTGGTTCCGGCAATCCATTTTCCTTCGGGAAGTTGTGAAAGTATTTTTTCGTCTCCGGCTAATGATAAAATTTTATTGTCTTCTATTAATTGTTTTACTTCCTGTAATGTGAGAATTTCGGTATCTTTCATTTTTTTATTTCATTTTTTCAATTAAAAACTTACTGTATGATTTATCTTCTTCCAAAATGTGTTGAAGTAACCATTTTTTTAAATAGTCCATCATTTCATAGGGAATATTTGATAAATTATTATTATAATTTTTTGTCCAAATTCCTACTTTGTTAATAAATTCCGAATGTTTGTCTTTATGTTTTTTTGTATCCGGATAGTTGTATTTTATAAACAGTTCTTCTTCTGTTTTAAAATGAGACTGTGTATAATCTGTCAGTTCTTCAATAATTTCCGGAATTATTGCTTCGGCTGTTCCTTCCGAAAAGGCATTAAACAATTTATTTATAATATCGATTAATTGTTTATGTTGTTTGTCTATTTCTTCAATATTTACAGAGTATATATCGCTCCATGTAATAAATTCTTTATTCATTTTTATGTAAATTTTTGATGTTCCGATTAAATGAACACCTTAATAATAATTAAAAGAAAAAATCGGATTTATTTATCCGATAAAAATTTTGAATATTTCATATCTTCAACAAGAATATGATTTGTCCACCAATTTTTAAGATATTCAATCAGTTCGTAATGTGCATCTTCCGAACCTTTTTTGAGCAGTTCTTTCAACTCTTCGGTTTTATTTCTGAATGATTGATGTTTTGCTTCATGCTCTTCTTTGTGCGGATAATCATATTTAAATAATAATTTTTCTTCCGAGTTTAAATGGAAATTTGAGTAATCAATCATTTCCTGAAGAATGTTGCTGAGTATATTTTGTGCATTTCCTTCTTTAAACGATTTAAAGAGTTTATTGATTATTGCAATTAATTTTTTATGTTGTTCGTCCATTTCCGAATTTCCTACGGAATAGGATTCGTTCCAGTTTATTAAATTTTCAGTCATTTTTTTATGCTTAATTTCGGATTATCAATATTTTATTTTTTAAGCTGAGATTACCCGTAAATAGATATTATTTATTAATATAAGGTAAATACGTACGATCGGTACCCATAATATGTTTTATTAACCAATCTCTTAAGAAAGTCATCAGGTCATAAGTTGTGGTCATATTTCCGTCTTTAACTTCCTGATGGTAGCGTTTTAATTCGTCAACAAATTCTTTGTGCTTTTTTTTGTGCCCGTCCGTTTCCGGATAATTTGAATTTGAAAATATTTCTTCTTCAGCCGTAAAATGAAAAATTGTATAATTTACAAGTTCATTAATGATTTCATCGATTTTTTCATGGGCTTGTGCAGTCGCAAAAGCATTATAAAAATCGTTAATAATATCGACCAATTTCATGTGTTGTTCATCAATAATTTTTACACCTAATTCATAGGTTGTATTCCACCGGATAAGTACTTTTTTTTCTTCCATTGTTTACTTTTTTTATTCGTTTATTTTAATTTGATTTTCTTTAAAAAATTTTGTATATTTTTTATCTTCTCCCATAATATGTTCAATCAGCCATTGTCGCAAAAAATTCATAATATCGTATGAAACAGTAACTTTTCCGTATTCCAAACTGTCTCTTAATTCTACGGATTTGTCAACAAATTGTTTGTGGATTGCTTTATGTTCGTCCGTTTCGGGAAAATTATATTTATCAAAAAATTTTTCTTCGGTTTTAAAATGATAATCTGTGTATTTTACCATTTCATTAACAATTTGCGGGGCTTTTATATGAGCTTCGCCCGAAAGAAAAGCAGCATATAAATCATTTATCATTTCGACCAATTGTTGATGTTGTTTGTCGAACAATTCAAATCCTACGGAATAGGCATTATCCCACTCAATTAATTTTTTCATCTTTATAATTTTTTCGGATTATTATATTCTTTCAATATAAACGGAATATTAAATAATTCGCCGATATCTTCGGCACTTTCCAAATTATCTTCATCGTCTTTGTCGTAATACCAGGTTACACTTATATTTTTTCCCTTTTTATTTAGCATCATAAATTTAGCCATCATATTTAATATGTATTTATAAGTAACACTGTTAAAAACGGTAAGATAAAATTTACAATTCAGTTCACATTCAAGCTTTGAAAATTCACGGTCAATATAGTTGATAATCTGTTTGTAAAAAACATCCGTATTATTGGCGTAAGAAAGACCCGAAATTTCAAAAATACAGTTATGCACATCAATATATACAAAAGGACTTGATTTAGTTGCTTCAATTTTCAGCATACGGAAACGTTTTTAATATTTGCAAAATTAGAAATACTTTTATTGGAAGAATAACAGAAAGGTTAGCAAAAGGTTAACATTTTATTAGTTGTTTTCTTTAAATTGAACCGGCAAATTAAACAGTTCTTCGATATCTTCTCCGATGGCTAAACTGTCTTCATCGTCTTTATCAAAATACCAAATAATATTTATTTTTTTCCCTTGTTTTTGAAACTCTGCAAATTTGGTCATCATAATGAGAATATTTTTATATGTAACACTGTTTAAAACATTAAACCTCAAAGTAAAATTAATCTCACATTCTGCTTTCGGTATTTCTTCGTCAATCCACGTTAAAACTTTTTCGTAAACTTCATTAATGTTTTCCGAAAATGAATTTCCTTTGATTTCAAAAATACAATCGTCAACCGACAATTGAACAAAAGGGCTGCCCGGGGTTTCTTTTATGATCATTTTGTTGTTTAGTTATGATATACAAAAGTAAAAAAAAAAAATAATTTTACCTATTAAGATAGGTAAATATCAAATAAAACATTATTTTTGTTTTTGATAAAAGTATAAAATAAAATTGATTTTGAATAAAATTTTTTATAAATAATGAATAAACAAGAAATTATAAATGAACTGAATAAGGCAAAAAATGCTCATGTTATGTGGTTTGCAAATGCTATGGCATTATCGGTGGGAACAGATCCCGGGGGATTCGAGTGTACCTAAAAAACATACGGAATGTACATTCGGAAAATGGTATTACGGTGCAGGACAGGGAAATAACGGACTTGATTCTTATAAGGCAATTGAAATAATTCATAAAAAATTGCATGATAAATACAATGCAATTTTTATTGAATTTGAAAAACTGAGTTCAGAAGGTTTTTTTGAAAATATTGCCCTGCATGATTCGTCGCAACAACAAAAATTTAACGCTTCAATTGAAGAATTAAAAGTAATTTCTAAGGAGTTATTGGCTAAATTAGCCGAATTAGAGAATGATTTATAAAAAGTAAATAAATGAAAATAAACAAAACTCTTATCCCGATTTTTATTTTTTTAATATACGGCGGAATTATTTCTGCCCAAACACAAAAATTTCATTTATCTCGTCAGGATTCGGCAAATTTAACGGCTTTAAAACAAAAAGCCGCAGAATATAACAACAAAAAATTCTTTAAACAAGAAAGTGATTGTTATAATAAAATTGCAACCTTATGGTGGGAGCATAATTATTTTGAAAATGCCGTCAATTATTTTAATAAATCATTGGCAATTAATGAACGACTTGCCAATGAAAATGCCATTGCTATGATTAACAGTAATTTGGCATTGATATATGCCGATAAAGGCGACTATGAAAAATCATTGGAATACTTTAAGAAGACATTAACTATTCGAACCATTCGGAAAGAAAAAGTGGGCATAATTGCTGCAAGAATAAATATGTCCGTAGTGTTAAATAATTTAAAAAGATACGATGAGTCGGTTCAACATCTTAAAAAAGCATTAGACCTTGCCAGAGAAATGAACGACCCGGTTCAGATGCGTTCGTGTTACGGTATGCTTTCCGAAACCTACGAAAAAGCAGGAGATACCAAAAACTCGATGTATTATTTCGGTTTATATCGTGATTTTAACGAATTGGTTGAAGGAAAAAAAGTTAAAAAAGCATACGAATATGCCAAAGAACAAAAATTACAAAAAGAACTTGCAGAAAAAGAAAATAAAATAAAAGAACTTGAATTAATTAAAAAAAATTATGAATTAATAACAACCGGAAAGAAACTGAAAAAAACCGAATCGGAAAATTTAAATTTATTAGATACAATATCAGAAAAAGAATTGAAAATCAGATATATAGAAAATGAAAAGAAATTAGAAGAAATTAAGAACAAGCAAAATGTATTAAAAAGTAAATTGTTAATCAGGAATATAATTCTAATAAGTTCGATAATATTATTGCTATTGTTTATCGTTGTTTTTTTCTATATACAAAAACAAAAAGCGAATAAAATATTGAAAGCAAAAAATGCCGAAATATCTCAAAAAAATGAGGAAATACAGGTACAAAAAAATAATATAGAAAAATTACTGCAAGAAACAACCGAAGCACACGAATCAATTAAAAAAAGCATTGATTATGCCGCATTTATCCAAAATGCGATGATTAATAAAACACCTAAGTTAAGTGATTTTTTACCGAACTCATTTATTTTATACAAACCGAAAGATATTGTAAGCGGCGATTTTTATTGGTATTCCAAAGTTGATGACAAAATTGTTGTTGCTGCCGTTGACTGTACCGGCCATGGTGTTCCGGGTGCTTTTTTAACTGTTTTGGGAAATAATTTGCTGAATCAAATTGTTTCCGTATCAAAAATTACGGATCCCGGAGAAATTCTTTTACGTATGCACCATTCCGTTACCGATGCGCTGAACCAAAAAAGCAGTAACAACAAAGACGGAATGGACATTGCCCTATGTACCGTTGACACAAAAACAAATAAATTGTATTTTGCCGGTGCCAATAATCCTTTGGTTATGATAGTTGATGATGAAATGCAAATAATAAAAGGAAACAAATACGGAATAGGCGGATTTGCTTTAATGTTACACAATAAACGAACTGAAACTTCCGGATTATCAGCTATGTATGATACTCATGAATTTGATATTGAACCGAATACGGATATTTATATTTTTTCCGACGGATTTCAAGACCAAGTAGGAGGCAGCCGGTCAAAAAAATTGGGAACCAAAAAGTTTTACGAACTTCTGAAATTAAATCATCACTTAAAACCAAGTTCACAAAAAAAACAACTCTTTAATTTTTATGAAGAACGAAAAGGTACCAACGAACAAGTTGACGATATCGTAATAATAGGAATAAAATTTTAAAGGTTTATATTAAGTGAAAAGAAAATTAATAAATAGTAATCCGACAATAAATAAACTATTGCTGATTATCTATATCATAATTACAATCGCTTTACCCGTAGTAGGTTTATTTTCACTGATTGGCGACAGTGCTTTTAACACTGTTAAATTTTTGACGGGAGCTTGGCGAATTACGTTTATATTTTTTTCAGTTCCGGTATATTTAGTTTATGCCGTAATGATGTTTAAAGAACACTTTCCGGCAGAAAATAAAAAAGCATTTTTACTAACAGCATCATCCTTAGTTCCGTATATTGTTTATTTATTTCAAAAACCGGGAAATTTCTTTACTTTTCTTGCCGAAAGTGCATTTCCGATTTATTTCGGACTTAATATAATGTTTCTTATCGGTTTAATATTTATAATTTTTAAGAAAGAAGGAATAACCGACAGTATATATG
Organism: uncultured Draconibacterium sp.; assembly: GCA_964500765.1. Lineage (GTDB taxonomy): Bacteria > Bacteroidota > Bacteroidia > Bacteroidales > JAADGE01 > JAADGE01. The sequence goes on along the minus strand of CAZCPV010000087.1, from coordinate 2,866 downwards.
TAGTAATCGGCGGATTTATTCTTTTGCTTGCACTATTATTTTATCCCGTAGGATATTTTTTTGCTTTTGCAATATGGATGCACCAAAATCTTAATGATAATTTGATAATGTTTATTTTGATATTTTTATTTATATATTCTCACTATAAACAATTAATAAGAATGTACAAACAAGGAGAGTTATGAAAATAGAAAAGTATAGATAAAAAATATATTGAAGTTACCTTGCATATTGAGAAAAAAGAAAGGATAGTATCAATATTATAAAAAATTGTACTTTTGGAATAAATAATAAATTGAAAAAAAATGTTGACAAAAACCAGACTTAAAGAACAAATTGAAAGATTACCGGAAGAGTTTTCCATTGATGAGTTAATTGAAAATTTAATTTTGATGGAAAAAATTGAAACCGGAAACAGACAATCAGAAAACGGAGAAGTAATTTCAGAAGTTGAAATGGAAAATGAAATTGAAAAATGGTTCGAATAAATTGGACATTTCAAGCAAAAGATGACTTAAGAGCAATCGCTGAATATATCTCAAAAAATTCTAAGCGTTATGCAGAACTTCAAGTTATCAGACTTAAAAATCGGACAAGAATATTAAAGACTCAGATCCGTTCAGGAAAAATTGTACCGGAAATTAACAAAGAAAATATTAGAGAACTAATTGAAGGAAGTTACAGAATCATTTATAAAATAGTGAAAGACAGTCATATTGACATTTTGACAATTCATCATTCAGCAAGAGACTTGAAAAGACGGAAAATAAAATAAATACGCAAGCTAACAATGTATATAGTTTGTTGCGGATAAAATATTAGTTATGAGCATTTTAGCATTAAATTATGACTTTATAAAAAAATAACATAATTATAAATTTTTACAATAAAATAAAATGAAACAATTGAAATATTTTGCAATAATCGTATTAATAAGTTGTACGTTTTACGGAAATTCCCAGAATCAACTTACTGTTGAAAAAAAATCCTATGAAGATTCAACGGGTTTGCTGTATTGGAATAAAAGTGTTCCTGTTTATTTGCATCTTTCCTCAACACCCGACGGAAAAGGGAATTTGCTGAAAAGTAAAATAAGTGCAAAATACGCCAATCCCTTTTATTTTGATACCGAAGGAATTAACTATATGCGAACACATTATGCCGTAGATACGGCAAGTAAAAAAACAGTTTATCCGCATATTGAAATTTTATGGGAAGTATATGCCGACGGAACGCCGCCGATTTCGCATACTAAGTTCAGCGGAGCAAAAAAATATGTTTTCGGGGGCAAAACCTATTACGGAAAGGGTTTAAAAATTAAAATAAGCTCAAAAGATGCCGGCTCGGGTGTCGAAAATATATACTATTCCGTTAATTCAAAACCGTATCAAAAATACGAAAATGAAATAATTCCGAATCCGAACGATGCTTCCTGTGAACTGAAATATTACGCAGTTGACAGAGTCGGTAATATTGAAGATGCGAAAAAAAATACGGTAAAATTCTTTATTGATGAAGATGCACCCGAAACCTTTCACAATATCACGAATATTGATTTAGAAAGAAGTATTATTGCTTTAAACACAAAGATTTACCTTAATGCTTCCGATGCAAAGTCGGGCTTAAAAGCAACTTATTACAAATTTGACGAAGGGCCTTATATTCCGTATAACGGAAATATCCTTCCTTTAAAACAATTAACCGAAGATAACCACACATTAACGTATTATTCGGAAGATAAAGTCGGAAATAAAGAAACCCCGAAAACATTTAAGTTTTTCTTAGATAAAAGTGCACCTATCTTAACTTCCGATGTTCTCGGAGACCGATTTATCGTAGATAACAAAATTTATTTTTCGGGAAGAACAAAGCTCAAACTTACGGCTGTTGATAACAAATCCGGCGTAAAAGAAGTAAAATATGCAATTGACGGCTCCGAATTTAAAAAATATAACGACCCGTTTTATTTGCCTAAAAAACCCGGTTTTCATATTGTAAAATATTATGCGATTGACAGAATGAATAACAACACCGGCATCGGCGGAAGTAATTATAAAAATTATAAATACTCTACCAAAAAAATATATGTAGATTTAGTCGGTCCGTCTTTAAATCATTCTTATATCGGAAAACGTTTTTATACTCGTGATACGGTATTTCTCGGCAAAAATTCCAAAATTAAATTGTCGGCAACAGACAACGAATCCGGTTTGCAATATATTTCTTATTCGCTTGACGGCGAGCAAAAAGAAACAATGTACAAAGAGCCGTTTACTGTGCAGGGTAACGGAAAACACATGATTGAATATTTCGGCTACGATAATGTAAATAACAGAAATATCGGGCGATTTTATGTTATAGTTGACGGAAATCCGCCCGAACCGGCTTACACTTTCAGTGTAGAACCGTACAGAACCGATAACGGAATGAACGTTTATCCGGCTTATGTGATGGTTTATCTTTCGGGTGCCGATAAAATGACCGGAACCGAAAAGATTTTTTATTCCGTAAACGGAAGTATTGAAAAACTTTATACCGCTCCGGTTTCAGGATTTAAAAAAGGAGAAAATACGCTTAAATTCAAAACCGTTGATAAGCTCGGAAATGAAAAATATAAGGAAGTAAGTTTTATTATTGAGTAATAAAATGAGAAAATAAAAAAACCGCCGAATTTGTAATTCAGCGGTTTTTTTTATTTGGCTTAGTTCTGATTATAACCGTATTTTGCTACATTCCGTAATAGTTTAAAAATATTTTGTTTATCGAAAACAAGTTCGGGGATAAATGATACTTGTACTCTGTTAATGTTTACCTTGTTCGATATTCGTTATTCATTTGATTTACGAACAAGGAACACCGATTTACG
>CAZCPV010000086.1:9403-10852 GCA_964500765.1 uncultured Draconibacterium sp. | reverse complement strand
TTCATTTTCGGACTGAATTTTTTGTCGATTTTTCGTTTTGACATCAAATTTTCTTTTGTCCAAAATCCGGTTGACAAGCCGGCAAGAAAAGCGGCACCGGCAGCTGTTGTTTCAACAACTTTCGGGCGAATTACTTCTTTATCTAAAATATCCGCCTGAAATTGCATCAGAAAATTATTAACCGATGCACCGCCGTCAACATTGAGTTCTTTCAATTCGATACCGGAATCGGCAGACATGGCATCCAAAATATCTTTGGTTTGGTATGCAAGGGCTTCCAAAGTTGCACGAACCAGATGATTTTCGGAAACGCCTTGTGTCAGCCCGGTAATTATCCCTTTGGCATTCATATCCCAATAAGGAGCCCCGAGACCGGCAAATGCCGGAACAAAATATACCCCTTCGTTTGATTTTGTTTTTTCAATCATTGTTTCGGTTTCGGAAGCGGAGCTTATAATTTTTAAGCCGTCTCGCAACCATTTTACGGCGGCACCCGCCATAAATACGCTGCCTTCCAGAGCATAAGTGATTTTTCCGTTAAGCCCCCATGCAATAGTGGTTAATAACCCGAACTTTGATTTTATCGCTTTTTCGCCGGTATTCATAAGCATAAAACAACCCGTGCCGTAAGTATTTTTTGCTTCGCCGGGCGAATAGCATTGTTGTCCGAATAATGCTGCCTGCTGGTCGCCGGCAATTCCGGCAATCGGTATTTCGCAGCCGAAAAGTTCTTTTGTTGTTTTCCCGTATATTTCGCTTGAATTTCGAACTTTCGGCAACATATTTTTCGGGGCACCGAAAAGTTTCAGCAAATTATTATCCCATTCCGCTGTTTTGATATTAAACAGCAAGGTTCTCGAAGCATTTGAATAGTCCGTTATATGTAATTTTCCTCCGGAAAGTTTCCAAACAAGCCACGTATCGACCGTTCCGAAAAGCAAATCTCCGTTTTCGGCTTTTTCTTTTGCTCCTTCTACATTATTCAAAATCCAATTTATTTTAGTTGCCGAAAAGTAGGCATCAATCAGTAAGCCGGTATTTTCTTTTATATAGGTGTCGTTAATTCCGTTTTTCAGTTTGTTGCAAAAATCGCTTGTTCGTTTATCCTGCCAAACAATTGCGTTATAAACTGGTTCTCCGGTATGTTTGTCCCAAACAATTGTTGTTTCTCTTTGGTTTGTTATACCTATACCGGCAATTTCTTCGGGTTTAATTTTCAATTTTGTAATCAGCGTTTTTGCCGTCAGAAATTGGCTTTCCCATATTTCGTGCGGATTTTGTTCTACCCAACCCGAATCGGGATAAAATTGTCCGAATTCTTGTTGTTCAACACCGACAATATTCTGTTCTTTATCAAAAATTATTGCTCTGGAACTGCTTGTTCCTTGGTCTAATGCAAGAATGTATTTTTTTTTCATCGCAGGTATTTATTTTCTTTTCACAAAAATA